>DAITLT010000043.1:0-9192 GCA_036835505.1 Pseudomonas sp. | reverse complement strand
GCGGCAAGCCCCTGGCCGTATTAGCCTGCCTGTGGCTGGCGGCGCGCCTGGGCTGGCTGGTCAATCTGCCGCTGCCCGTGCTGCTGCCACTGGAGGCAGCCTTCCTGTTTGCCGTGGCCGCCCTGATGGGTCGCCAGGTGTGGAGTGTGCGGCAGAAGAACAACTACCCGATCATCGTCGTGTTGCTATTGCTGGCCAGCGTCAACTGCCTGCTGCTGTTCGGCCTAGCCACGGGCGATGACGGCCTGCAACGCCAGGCCGCCTACGCCGGGATCTGGCTGGTGGGCGCACTGATGGGCCTGATTGGCGGCCGGGTCATCCCCTTCTTCACCCAGCGCGGCCTGCGCCGGGTACAGGGGGTCAAGCCCTGGGTGTGGCTGGATAAAGGCCTGCTGGCCTGCGGCCTGTTGCTGGCCGTGCTGTTTGCCTCGGGCCTGGCCCTGCAACCGAGCCTGTGGCTGGCCGTGCCCCTGGCGGCCTTCGGCATCGGCCACCTGGTACGCCTGGTGCGCTGGTATGACCGCGGCATCTGGCAGGTCAGCCTGCTCTGGTCACTGCACCTGGCGATTGCCTGGCTGGCGATTGCCGCCCTCGGCCTGGCGCTCTGGCACCTGGGCCTGCTCAGCAACCCGAGCCCGGCGCTGCACGCGCTCACCGTCGGCGCCATGGCGGGCTTGATCCTGGCGATGATCGCCCGCGTCAGCCTCGGCCACACCGGCCGCGACCTGGTCGCGCCCAAAGCCATGGCCTGGGCCTTTGCCTTGCTCAATCTGGGCTGTGTGGCGCGGGTGTTCCTGCCCGGCGTCTGGCCGCTGTATTCACTGTGGCTGGCCGCCGCCTGCTGGGCCGGCGCCTTCGCCCTGTTCGCCTGGCACTACGCGCCGATGCTGCTCAGTGCGCGCACCGACGGGCATCCGGGCTAATTGCGGTAGCCGTTATTCGCGACTGAAGCCGCTGCTACGCGGAGCGGCTCATTTTCATGCGATCGGCAATATGCGCTGCGTTAGCCCCAGGTGCCCCGGATTGCATCCGGGAAAAACCCACGCAAACACCTCAGCCCCAGAGGATTCAGGGGTCGAGGTGAGGCCGTAGGCTGGGTTGAGCACAGCGAAAGGTGAACGGGGGTGAACGGGGTCGGGTGAACGGGGTCAGAGTCAAAAAGCCCGACAAATACCCCAATGCCGTTCACTTAAGCCAAGTGAACGGCATTTTTGTAGGCCGGATGCAATCCGCGGCGCGGGTTAGCCTGCCAATTCTCTCCCGGATTTGATCCGGACCAGCGCTGTCGCACCTTAAGTGAACGGCATTGCGGCAAATACCCTGCTTAGCTGGCGCTGCGCAGCAGTTGGGCTTCGCCGAGTTGTTGCAGGGCGCGCCACAGCCAGGCCGGCAACTCGTCGGGGTCGAGGCTGTCGAGCAGGTTCTTCACCGCCAGACCCAGGTCGGTATCGCCCTCGATGACCAGGCGGCGTCGGAAGAACAGCGTATCCGGGTCTTCCTTACGGCTGGCCAGCAACAGGAAGTCGCCCCAGTTGCCGCTGATGCTGACTTGCGCCAGGGCGCGCTCGGCAATCTGCAGGCCGCTGTCGGTGCAGGTCAGGTACCAGGACAAGCCCAGGTCGCGAACCTGCAAACGCAGCCAGCAACCGCGCAGGATGTCGAAGGCGCCGTCGGCCAGGGGTTCGGCGAACAGCCGGTTGAGGCTCTTCTCCAGGGCCAGGCGCTGCAGCATAAAGGGCACATGACGGGTCAGCGGCAAGCAATGCTCGGCGCCGCGCAGAAATAAACCAGCAGGTTTCAACATACACCCAACTCCTCGGCGCGGAGCATGCCGGGACGGCCATGCCAGTAACCGTTACAGCCCTCAACAGCCAACGGCGGTAAAGCGCCCTTGCGTACGCTGTCAAACGCACTGATGACGTCCTGCATGCCTTGCGCCCGCGGGCTCAGGCGCAGCAAATCGACGCCCACGGAAGGCAGCGACGGGTAATCGGCCAACAGGTTATGCACCTCGGCCGACATGGTCTGGATGCCGTTAAGGGTAAATAGCGGGGTGCCGTCCTGACTGAGCATGTTCATGCCCTCGGGGTACTTCTCACAGCAGATCGCGCAATCATCCTTGGGCAGGTTGTGCGCCCGCGCGGTGAAGCAGCGTGCCGAATAGGCCAGCGGCAGGTGACCGTAGGCGAACACCTCGATTTGCGGCAGCGGCGCCACGTCCGGCAACTCCAGGTACTGGGCGCGGGCCAGGCGGATCAGCTCGGCCGAGCACTCCACCGGCGGCACCCAGCGCTGCAGGCCGCAGGCGGTGAATTCGGCCAGGGCATGACCGTTGTAGATATTCAGGGCCGCGCCGCCGACAAAGCCGACGCCCTTGGCGGCGAGAAACTGCACCGCCGCCAGGTCATTGGCCTCGACCATCAGCTCGCCGTTGTCACACAGCCGACGCAGGCTGGACAACTCGGAAGCGGCCTCCAGCAAGGTCAGGCCGCTGAGTACCAGCTCCGCCGAGCAGGCTTCGCGCAGATCACGGGCCAGGCCCAACCAGTCATCCAGGGACAGGGAGCGACGTTTGCTGCACACCGTCTCACCCAGATAAATGACGTCCAGCGGTTGGCTGGCCATCTCGGCATAAAAATCCAGCAATTGCTGGCGTTCCCAACAAAATAGTACGGGACCAAGTGTCAGTTGCATGTAGGTTCCCCTTATTGCCAGGCGCGATGGTAGGCGCCCAGAGTGGTCTGGCTGCCTTCGGACAGCGCCGCCAGCGTGCTGCGCCAGTCGGGCGCGACGCTGAAGCTCTGCGGTGCCTTGGCATAGGCGTCCAGCGCGGCGCGCCAGACTTTGGTGACCTGTTCAACATAGGCCGGGCTGCGTTGCCGGCCTTCGATCTTCACCGCCGCCACGCCCATGCTCACCAGCTCGGGAATCAGCTCGATGGTGTTCAGGCTGGTGGGCTCTTCCAGGGCATGGAAGCGCTGGCCGTCGACCACGAAACGGCCCTTGCACAGGGTCGGATAGCCGGCTGATTCGCCTTCGGCGTAACGGTCGATCAGCACACCATTGAGGCGCGCGCTGAGGCCTTCGGCATCTTCACTCCAGCGCACGGCCTTGGCCGGCGAACAAACGCCGCACAGGTTGGGCGACTCGCCGGTGAGGTAGGACGACAGATGGCAACGGCCCTCGGCCATGATGCACAGGCTGCCGAAGGCGAATACCTCGATCGGTACCGTGCTCTTGCCGGCCAGTTGCTTGACCTGGGCCAGCGACAGCACCCGTGGCAACACCGCGCGGCGAATGCCGTAGCGCTCCTGATAGAAATTCAGCGCCCCTGGGTTGGTGGCCGAGCCCTGTACCGACAGGTGCAGATTAAGATTGGGATGGCGCCGCGACGCGTAAGCCAGCACGCCTGGGTCGGCGGCAATCAGGGCGTCCACGCCCAGCTCGGCGGCATGGTCAACCGCCCGCTGCCAGCGCGCCCAACCATCAGCACGGGCGTAGGTATTGACCGCGATATACAGCTGACGCCCCTTCTGACGAATCAGCTCGAGGCCGCTTTGCAGTTGTTTTTCATCCAGATTGAGGCCGGCGAAATGGCGCGCATTGGTGTCATCACGAAAACCCACATAGATCGCGTCGGCGCCTTCGCGCACCGCCGCCTTGAGGGCGGGCAGGCTGCCTGCCGGACAGACCAGTTGCATGACGTACTCCTAAAGATATGGCCAATAAGATTGTGGCCAGCGGGCGGCCGCCCGTGGTCGAGCCGGAAAATAATTGCCGGCACTCTAGGGTTGCGGCCCGGCGCCAACCTTGATCAAGATCAACCTAAGCGACACTCGGGCCTGCGACTCAGCCGTGCCGGGCGAGCTACTGCAGCAGTTCGGCAAAGCTCAGGTAGCTCACTGCCTCGCCAGCCTGCAGGGTTTGACCGATTTCGATCACCGCCAGGCCGTCGCTCCAGCATGCCGAGCTGAGCATGGCTGAGCCCTGACGCGGATGCAGATGCACCTGCAATTGACCTTGGTCATCCGCCTGCAGGCGCGCCCGCAGGTATTGCCGACGTGATCGTGGCTGCGTCCAATTGAACGCCGCCGGCAAGGCCAGCGCCTTGGGTTGCACCTCGACCCGCCCCTGGGCGCGCGACAGAAACGGCCGCGCCACGATCAGTGCGGCAATCAGCGCCGCCGCCGGATTACCCGGCAAGCCCAGCCAGGGCTTGCCGCCCACCTCGCCAAAGGCCAGCGGTTTGCCCGGCTGGATGGCCAGGCGCCACAGATGCAGCTCGCCGAGTTCACGAATCGCTTGCTTGAGGTGGTCTTCCTCGCCCACCGAAACGCCGCCGGAGGTGAGCAGCATGTCCCACTCCGAGGCCGCCAGGCTCAGGGCATCACGGCTGACGGCAAGATCATCGGCCATCACCTCGTAGTCATGCACCTCAAGGCCCAGGCTGCGCAGCACGGCGCCGAGGGTAAAGCGGTTGGCGTTGTAGATTTGCCCCGGCTGCAGGGTTTCGCCCGGCTCGCGCAGCTCGTCGCCACTGCTCAGCAGGCCGACGCGCAATGGCCGATACACCGGCACCTGGGCAAAGCCCATGCTCGCCAGCAGACCGATCTCCTGGGGACGCAGGCGTTGCCCGGCGCTCAGCAGCAGGCTGCCGCGCCCCAGCTCTTCGCCCTTCTTGCGCACATGGGCACCCAGCTTGACTGGCGGCAGCCACACCCCGGCGGCGTCAACCCGGCAATCCTCCTGGGCCACCACGGTATCGGCACCGGGCGGCAAGGGTGCGCCGGTAAAAATGCGCACGGCCTGCCCTGGCGCCAACGGCGTCTGCGCCGCATTGCCGGCGGCAATCCGCCCGCCCAGGGGCAAAACCCCACCGTTGCCCGGCAGGTCACTGGCGCGCAGGGCGTAACCGTCCATGGCGCTGTTGTCCCAGGCCGGGACATCGTTAGGGGCGTGCAGATCTTCGCCCAGCACCCGACCGAGGGCATCGGCCAGGGCCACTTGTTCGGTTTTTGGCGGACAGGGCGCGCGCGTCAACAGGTGTTCGATAACCTCGTCGACCGGGTGCAAGTCGCTGCCATCGCAGCCACAACCACTCATGAACGCGGCCCGCAGCTAGCCGCCTGGTCGCCAGGCAGAACGCGCAGATGGGGGACGAAGTTGCACGGCCGGGTGCGGCTGTCGAGCTGTTCGCCAAGAATTTTTTGCCAGGCGGTACGGCAGGCGTTTGGCGAGCCAGGCAGGCAGCACACCAGGGCGCCGTTGGCGAAGCCGGCCAGGGCGCGCGACTGCAGGCTGGAGGTGCCGATTTCCAGCACCGAGACCTGGCGGAACAGCTCGCCAAAGCCTTCCACCCGCTTGTCCAGCAATGGCTCGACGGCCTGCGGGGTGTTGTCGCGAGCGGTAAAGCCGGTGCCGCCGGTGATCAGTACGACTTGCACCTGAGCATCGGCAATCCACTGCGAGAGCTGAGCGCGGATTTGATAGATGTCGTCGATGACGATGGCTCGCGCTGCCAGAGTGTGGCCGCCCTCTTCCAGTTGGCTGATCAGGGTCTGGCCGGAAGTGTCGGTGTCCAGCGTGCGGGTATCGCTAACCGTGAGTACGGCGATACGCAGCGACTGAAAGCTGCTCTGGGCAAGATGAGACATGCAGAAGTCCTCGACAGGATAAATTCAGCACAGCCTGCGCCTGCTCAGGAGTACGGCCTATTCCCCGATAGAGGTAGGCCGCTGACGCCAAAGGGTAGGCGCGCCTCAGCCGCCGGTAACGGTGGGGAAAAACGCCACTTCATCGCCATCCTCGAGCGGCTCGCCGAGGCTGCACAATTCCTGATTACGCGCACACATCAGGTTTGGCTCGGCCAACACCGCCCAAACCCCGCCACGGGCGACCAGTTGCTCGCGCAACGGCGCCAGGCTGTGCAGCTCGGCATGCCAGGCGAGGCTTTCGCCATCCAGGCCGAGGACTTCCCGGTAGCGGGCAAAATACTGCACGCGGATCATGGCTGCTCACCGTGGCGATAGTGGCCGCTCTTGCCGCCGAGTTTTTCCAGCAGGCGTACCTGCTCGATGCACATGCCGCGATCCACTGCCTTGCACATGTCATAGATGGTCAGGGCGGCGACACTGGCGGCGGTCAGGGCCTCCATTTCCACACCGGTCTGGCCGGCCAGCTTGCACGTGGCGGTGATCCGCACACAGTCCTCGCCCTCGGCCTGCAGCACTACCTTGACGCTGCTAAGCAGCAGCGGATGGCACAGCGGAATCAGGTCAGAGGTTTTCTTCGCCGCCTGAATGCCGGCGATCCGCGCCACGGCGAACACATCACCCTTGGGGTGGCCACCCTGAACGATCATCTGCAGGGTCTCGGGGCGCATCCGCACCCGCGCTTCGGCCACCGCCTCGCGCTGGGTCTGGGCCTTGTCGGTAACATCGACCATATTGGCGTGGCCATGGGCATCAAGATGGGTGAGCACGGGCGTCTCCAGCAAAGTCACAATCAAGGGTGCCGCCCATGCCGGCAGACGCCGGCACGGAGGCTATATCCAAAGAGGTAGAAACAACGCCGCCGACGCGTGGGTCGCGGCGACACCAGGCGACAGGCGGCAGGCCAATCAGAAGAACGACACCGCCAGACCCTCGCGGTCGAAGGCGATAAAGTTGCCGATGCTGCCGGTTTCGATCGCCCCCACCATCATCTTCAACGGCTGCTCGGCTTCATCGCTGTTCGGCGCCTGGCCGGCACGCCCGGACAGGCCGGCGGCGAACACCAGATCCCAGTTGATCCCGGTGCGCTCGGACTCAGCCAGCAGGCCGGCGAAGTCGCTCAGCTCGGACGGCAGTTTATCCACACACAACACCGGGCGCAGGGAGCCGCCCTGTTGTTCGGCATGCCGTTGTTTCTCGGCCTCGGTGGCGTCTTCCGGCAACTCGGCAGCGACGAAGACAAACAGCAAACGTTGCGGCTCGGGCTGGGCCTTGGCGGCGCTCAGCAAGTCGGCAAACTGGGCAATATCCATAGCGGTGCATCCTGTGGGCAAAATTGAGCAATATCAATGCGGGCACTGTAACGTCCCGTCCGGGTCTGACCATATCTCTTAAGGCGTAGCTGCGCACCTGCGGCGCCACTCGGCTGAGCCCCTGATGGCGGCCGACCTTAACAGGTTTGCCTCAGAGTAATGGCTTGAGGCTCAGCCAAACGTTATCCAGAAGTTGCGCCTGCGCCGCAGCGCCTGGATGAATGCCATCGTCCTGCATCAGTGCCGGCACGCCGCCGACGCCCTCCAGCAGGAAAGGCACCAGGGCGGCGCCCGTCTGATTGGCAACCTGAGGGAACACGGCGGCGAACGCCGTGGTGTAGCGCACACCGTAATTAGGCGGCAGTTGCATCCCCAAAATCAGCACCTTGGCCCCGATCTTTTGTGACTGCTGCACCATGGCCGCAAGGTTTTGTTGCAATTGCGCAGGCGCCTGGCCGCGCAAGCCATCGTTGCCCCCCAGCTCGACAATAACCAACTGCGGGCGATGCTCTGCAAGCAGCGTCGGCAGGCGCGCCAGGCCGCCTGCGCTGGTGTCGCCACTGACCGAAGCATTGACCACTTGGTAGGCAAAACCCTCGGCCGCCAGGCGCTGTTCCAGCAGGCTCACCCAGCCCTGGCGGGTATCCAGACCAAAAGCGGCGCTGATACTATCGCCGAGCACCAGCAAGGTGCCGGCCACAGCGCCCTGGGCCCACAGCAACAGCGCCACCAGGGCCGTTATTCGCCACGCCCGCATCCCATTCTCCTGAGCGCCAGTGGATGAACGCCACGTTGATCAACACACCGATTCTTAGTGCCCGGCACCTTAACAAAGTGGTGCAGAGCGCGGAAGGCGAGTTACGCATCCTGGATGACCTGAGCCTGGATTTGTGCCGCGCGGACAGCCTGGCGATTGTCGGCAGCTCAGGCTCGGGCAAGTCGACCCTGCTGGGCTTGCTCGCCGGCCTCGATCTGCCCAGCAGTGGCAGCGTCCACCTGGCCGGCCAGGATCTGAGCCAGCTCGATGAAGACCAGCGCGCACGCCTACGTGCCGAGCAGGTCGGTTTCGTGTTCCAGTCGTTCCAGTTGCTCGACAGCCTCAATGCTCTGGAAAACGTCATGCTGCCGCTGGAGCTGGAAGGCCATGCCGATGCCCGCCAACGGGCGCGCGCCCTGCTTGAGCGGGTGGGCCTGGGCCAGCGCCTGAACCACTACCCGCGCCAGCTCTCCGGTGGTGAGCAACAGCGCGTGGCGATTGCCCGTGCCTTTGTCGCCGAACCGGCGGTGCTGTTTGCCGATGAACCCACCGGCAACCTCGACAGCCATACCGGCGAGCGCATCTGCGACCTGCTGTTTGCACTCAACCGTGAACGCGGCGCCACCCTGGTGCTGGTCACCCACGATGCTCGCCTGGCCCAGCGCTGCAAGCGGCAGATCCGCCTCGAAGCCGGGCAGTTGGTCGATACCGTGCCGGCCCCATGAGCCGCCTGCCGTTTAGCCGCTTATTGGCCTTGGCCGGCCGCCAACTGCTGCGCGATGCCCGCGCCGGTGAATTACACACCCTGTTCGCCGCGCTGCTGATTGCCGTCGCCGCCAGCACCGCCATCGGCTATTTCAGCGCGCGCCTGAATGACGGCATGCTGTTGCGCGCCAGCGAATTTCTTGGCGCCGACCTGCAAATCAAAGGCAGCAGCGCCGCCAGCCGCGCACAACTCGAGGCCGGCACCGCCCTAGGTCTTGAATCGGCCCAGGTGGTGGAATTTGCCAGTGTGATCGCCAGCGATACGGGTATCCAACTGGCCAGCGTCAAGGCCGCGGACACTGCCTACCCCTTGCGCGGCCAACTGCGCAGCGCCGCCACAGCTTACGGCCCCGAGCAGCCGGGTGACGGGCCGCAAGCCGGTGAAGCCTGGGTCGAGGTACGCCTGCTCAACGCCCTCAATCTTGAGGTGGGCGATAACCTGGAGGTGGGCCGCAAGCGCTTGCGCATCAGCCGGGTACTGACCTACGAACCCGATCGCGCCGGCGACTTTTACAGCCTGGCCCCACACCTGTTGATGCATCTGCAGGATCTGGCCGCGACTGAGGTCGTGCAGCCCGGCAGCCGCGTCACCTATCGCCTGCTCTGGCGTGGCGAGGCTGCGGCCCTGGCACGCTACCGCGAAGCG
>DAITLT010000042.1:4058-15682 GCA_036835505.1 Pseudomonas sp. | reverse complement strand
CCGAGAGGTCGGCGTTGCCGCTGGCGATCTCGCTGGCGGCGGTATAGATGGTGTCGGCGGCCTCGCGAATTTGCCCGAGCATGTTCGACAAGCTCTGCGCCGTGCCGTTGGCGTAATCCTTGAGCTGGCCGAAGGTGCCTTGGTAGTCGGCCTCGATACGCTGAGTCAGGTTGCCCTCGGACAACGCCTCAAGCACGCGCACCACATCGTTGAGGCCTTTGTCTGAGGTGGCCATCAGCGCGTTCAGGCCGCCGGCCAGGGTCAGGAAGAAGTCCTGCTTGCCGGCCGTTTCGATGCGCTGGCTAAAGTCGCCGTTCGCAGCCGCCATCACCAGATTGGCGACCTCACGCTCCACCGACACCTCAACCGTGCGATCGGTCCACTCCACCACCGAGCCCAGGCGCTCGCCGCTGGCGCTGAGCACCGGGTTGGCGACCAGGGCAAAGGTGCGTCCGCCAACCTCGACACTGGCGCGGTAGGTGCTGGTAAAGGTGGCCAGCAGGCGCTTCTGGTGTTCGGGATTTTTGTGGAACTGGTCGATCGAGCTGCCGGCCAGCTTGCTCACATCGAAGTTCGGCAGGTCCTTGCGCAGGTCGTTCTCGGCGTTCTGCAGCATCGCCTGCACGGTTTTGTTCATATAAATGATGGTGCGCTGGTTGTCGGCAATCATCACGTTGCTGCTGACGTTATCCAGGGCAATCTTGACCCTGGCGTTCTCTGCCGCCAGCGCCTGCTCGCGTTCGCGGATGGCCAATTCGGCGGTCATGTCGCGCCATTCCACCACCATGCCCAGGCGCTTGCCCTCGGCCATGATCGGGTTGACGATCAGGTCGAAACTGCGCGAACCGATCACCAGGCGTGTTTGATAGGTCTGCAACAGGCGATCGAGCATGTTGCGCTGGTGGCTGGGGTTCTTGTGAAACACATCGATATTGCTGCCCAGGATGGCCTTGGCATCAAAGCTCGGCAGGTCATTGCGAATATCGCCCTGGGCCTCGCTGAACATCTGCTGCAGGGCATGGTTGGTGTAGATGATGTTGTAGCTGGCATCGGCCACCATGATGTTGGTCGCCGCCACATCCAGGGCCTGGCGGATACGCAAGCTTTCCTGGGCGCGGCGTTTGGTGTCGGCAAACTCGAAACCCAGGCGGGTCTGCACCCGCTTGAGGGCCAGGGTCATTTGCGCCAACTGGTCATAGCCATGGGCGTCGATAATGCCGTCGAAGTTGGCCTGGCCAAAGTTCTCCAGGTGCTTTTCACTGGCCTGCAGGGTACTGGTCAGGCGGGTGACCAACTGGCTGCCGCAGGCGAGCATCAACAGGCTAATCAGCAGGCCCAGGCCCAGCAGCGGCCAGGCCTGGGCATACAGGGCAAGGCCGCAGATGGCCGTAGACAGGAGGCTGGCCACGGCCAGCAGGGTGAACTTGAGCCCCAGCCCGGCGCGGCGCAGCGCCCGTGCCGGCAGGTTGAGTTTGCTCAGCAGGCTGTCCTTGACCCCACGCCCCTCGCGGATCACCCAGCCCTTGGCCGTGCCCTCGCGAAAGCGCCGATACAACTGCTCGGCGGCGCTGATCTGATCACGGGTCGGGCGGGTGCGCACCGACATATAGCCGATTACCGTGCCGCCTTCGCGCACTGGCGTGGCATTGGCCACCACCCAGTAAAAGTCGCCGTTCTTGCAGCGATTCTTCACCAGGCCCGTCCAGGGGCGCCCGGCCTTGAGGGTGTCCCACAGGTCGGCAAAGGCCTCTGCCGGCATATCCGGATGGCGCACCAGGTTGTGCGGCTCACCGATCAACTCGGCTTCGGCAAAGCCGCTGGCCTCAATGAAGTCCTCATTGACATAGGTAATGCGGCCCTTCAGATCGGTGCGCGAGACGATATTCATGCCATCGCGCAGCAGGTATTCCTGATTGCTAATCGGCAGATTGGTACGCATGTTTGACTCCTTGGCCTTAGGCCTCGCTAGCCGGCGAGAGACCGGCAGCGCCGGCGACGGATCTTGGCAGTTGAACAATAGTGCTCATGCTTGCTCCCAGGTAAAAAGGCGCTGTCGGTTAGCGACTGGTTATTGCTCGCTGGCCTCGTTGAGCAGGGCCATTTCGCCACTGCTCATCAACCGCTCGATGTCGACCAGAATCAGCATGCGTTCCTCGATGGTGGCCAGGCCCATCAGGTACTCGGTGTTGAAGCTGCTGCCAAACTCCGGCGCCGGCTTGATCGCGGCATGGGCCAGGGCGATGACATCGGAGACCGAGTCCACCACCACGCCAACGATGCGTTTCATCACATTGAGGATGATCACCACGGTAAACGGGTCGTAGGTGACCGTGGCCAGGTTGAATTTGATCCGCAGATCGACGATCGGCACTATTGCGCCGCGCAGGTTGATCACCCCCTTGATAAACGCCGGGCTGTTGGCAATTGCCGTGACCTGGTCGTAACCGCGGATCTCCTGCACGCGCAGGATGTCGATGGCATATTCCTCGTGGCCAAGGGTGAAGGTCAGAAACTCCTGGGTCGGCTCACTGCCCTGCGGCTGTTCGCGGTGCTCATGCATGACTGGGCGCTCCTTGGCCGGCGAGGCGTGGCAGGGCATCGACATCGAGAATCAGGGCCACACTGCCATCGCCCATGATGGTGGCGCCGGTGATGCCCTCCACGCGGCGGAAGTTCTGCTCCAGGCTCTTGATCACCACCTGCTGCTGGCCGACCAGCTCGTCCACCTGCAGGGCGAAGGTATTGCCCTCCGCCTCCAGGATCAGAACGATGCTGCCCACCGCCGCTGGCGGCTCGCCGGGCAGATTGAGCAGACGGTGCAGCGAGAGCAGCGGCAGGTACTCGTTGCGCACGCTGATCACCGCACTGCTGCTGCCGCTCATGCTGTAGATGTGCTCGGCCTTGAGCTGCAGCGATTCGACGATATAAGTCAGCGGCACCACGTAATGCACCCTGCCGACCTCGACGATCATGCCGTCGAGAATCGCCAGGGTCAGCGGCAGGCGAATGGCGATATGGGTGCCCTGACCGGCCACCGAGCTGATGTCGATGCGCCCACCGATCGAGGTGATATTGCGCCGCACCACATCCATGCCCACGCCACGGCCGGACAGGTCGGTGACCGCCTCGGCGGTGGAGAAACCGGGCATAAAGATCAGCTGCCAGACCTCACTGTCGGGCATTTCATCGCTGACCGGCATGCCCTGCTCTTTGGCCTTGGCCAGAATCCGCTCGCGCGCCAGGCCTTTGCCGTCATCGCTGATTTCCACCACGATGCGCCCGCCCTGGTGAAAGGCCGACATGCGCACCGTACCCATGGCCGGCTTGCCCGCCGCCAGACGCTCGGCCGGCAGCTCGATACCGTGGTCGATGCTGTTGCGCACGATATGGGTCAAGGGGTCGGTGAGCTTTTCGATCACCCCCTTGTCCAGCTCGGTGTGTTCGCCGCGCAACACCAGCTCAACCTGCTTGCCCAGCTTGCCGCAGGCGTCGCGCACCAGGCGCGGAAAGCGGTTGAAGACGAAGCTGATCGGCAGCATGCGAATCGACATCACCGCTTCCTGCAACTCGCGGGTGTTGTGTTCCAACTGACTCAAGGCCTGATAGATGCGCTCGTGCTCGGCCGGGTCGAGCACCGCGCTCAACTGGGCGAGCATGGCCTGGGTAATCACCAGCTCGCCGACCTGATTGATCAGGCTGTCGATGCGCTCGACACTGACCCGAATTGAGCTGGACTCTGACTCCGTCGGCGTACCAGCCGGCGCCGCTCGTTTGTCCGTGCTGCGCCGGTCATGGACCGGCGCGTTCGCCAGCGGTGCGCCCGGCGCATCCGGAAACAGCCCGTAGGCCTGCTCGGCAAGCGCCGTACTGGGGGCGCCGGGAGCATCATCGAAGAAGCCAAAGGCACTGTCAGCCGTCGGCGTTGGCGCAACCGCTGGCTCATCGGCAAACAAGCCCCAGGCCTGCTCGACCGGCGCCACGGCAGTGGCCGTTGCAGTGGCCGCCGGAGCGCCAGGGGCATCGTCGAAGAAACCAAAGCTGTCATCCTCGGGAACCACTGCACGGGCACCGCCCTGCTGATCAATCAAGGCCTGCAGACGCGCCACCGTGGCCTGCACCGGAATCTCCGGATCGGGGCGTTCGGCCTTGTGCGCCGCCAACAGTTGGGCCAGCACATCGCGCGACTCCAGCAGCACATCGATCATCTGCGCCTGCACACCGATCTGCCCGCAGCGCACCTTGTCCAGCAAGGTTTCCAGAACATGGGTCACGGCCGTCAGGTCATCAAAGCCGAACATGCCGCTGGAGCCCTTGATCGAGTGGGCCGCACGAAAAATACCATTCAGGGCCTCGGCATCCGGCTGTTCGACATCCAGGGTCAACAGCAGATGCTCGAGGGCGGCGAGATGCTCTTCTGCTTCCTCGAAGAACACCCCGAGAAACTGACTCATGCCAAAGCTCATGGCGACCTGTCCAGGTGGGTGATCAGTTCAGGACTTTCTGGGTAACTTCCAGCAACTTGGGCGGGTCAAACGGCTTGACCAGCCAGCCGGTGGCCCCGGCGGCGCGCCCCTGTTGCTTCATGCTGTCGGCGGCTTCGGTGGTCAGCATCAGAATCGGCGTCGAGCGGTAGCTGGGCATCTCGCGCAGGCTCTTGATCAAGGTCAGGCCATCCATGTTGGGCATGTTCTGATCGGTGAACACCAGCTGATAACTCTTGCGCTGCGCCTTACCCAGGCCGTCGCGGCCATCCACCGCCTCGTCCACCTCATAACCGGCGGAGCGCAGGGTAAAGCCGAGCATCTGGCGGATCGAGGGCGAGTCATCAATGATCAAAATGGATTTGCTCATCCCTTAGTGCCTCCAAAAAAGTTCATAGCTCGAGCGTAGATGATTCTGCCGGGGCCAACAGGCTGGGGCGCTGCCGCCGACAGTGCTCGCCTTGCGTGACCCTGGGATCAGGCAGCGTCGGCCCTGACTGCAGTTACACCCTAGAAGAGCACCGTCGGCTGTCAATCCGTGACCCGCCGCGGCCAGCAGAGCCACGAGCAGCAAGACAGCCACCGCAGACGCCGCTAAGCTCAACCCGGTTGTTACAACCCAAGCCGCGCAGTGCTGTCGGTAGATGATTAATGAATATGAATCTGCGTAACTTGTTTGCCCGCTGGCGATCCAGGCCGCCCGCTCAACGGGCGTTGCCAGCGGGCTCGCCCGTTGAACCGCCCCAGGCCGCCGTGCATGCGCTGACGGCCCAGGCCCTGGCCGGCTATATCGAGGGGCAAGAGCATGCCCAGGTCTTCGCCCAATTGCTTCAGCGCCTCCTCGACTTGAGTGCCAGCAGCTACGGCTTTATCGGCCAGGTGGCGCACCACGCGGGCGGCCAGACAGCGCTGCAGATGCTTGCCGACAGCGCGCTGAGCACCGCCCAACACGCCAGCCACACAGGCGCAGGCGGCGTACTCGACGATCTGATCGAGCAGGTTCTGTGCAGCGCCCAGCCACTGCGCAACAACGCCCTGCCCGCTGCCGCGCGGCGCCCAGACCCGGCCTGCGCGCATCCGCCGCTCAGCTGTTTTATCGGCCTGCCGCTGCAGCACCAGGGCCAGTTGCTCGGCATGCTCGGCCTGGCCAATCGCCCCGGTGGTTATGACCCGGAACTGGAAACCCTGCTCGCCCCGCTGCTGGTCACCCTCGGCCAGTTGCTTGCTGCCCTGCAACGCGACACTCAGCGCCAGCAGGCCCAGCGCGAAGCGCAGCATCTGCAAGAGGCGCTGCGCACCCTCAACGACATCGCCGCGCTGGCCAATCGGCAACCCCAGGAGCAACTGCGCCAGGCCCTGCAACTGGCCAGCAGCTTTTACCAGTTGCCGGTGGCGGTGATCAGCCGCGTGCGCCTGGATGACTTCGAAGTGCTCTGCCATCTGGCTCCCGAGCACAACCTGGCCGACGGCGAGCACCTGCCCCTGGAGCAGACTTACAGCCACCTGGCCCTGCAGAGCGATGACGTGCTGGCCATTGCGCACATGGGCAACAGCGTGCATGCCGGCCATCCGTGCTACCAGCGCTTCGGCTACGAGAGTTATATCGGCACCCTGATCCGCCTCAACGGCCAGCGCTATGGCGCCCTCGGCCTGGCCTCCCGCGAGCCGCGCGCTCAGGGTTTTGACCTGGCCGAACGGGAGTTTATTCGCCTCTTGGCACGCTGGATCGGCGCCACCCTGGAGCACCAGCAGCAACTGCAGCAGCGCCATGAACTGCTCAACCGCCTGCAGCACATGACCAACCAGACGCCGGGGATGGTTTATCAGTTTCAGATCGAGGCCGATGGTCGTCGGCACTTTCCCTTTGCCAGCGCCGGCATCCGTGACATCTATGGCCTCGAACCGGAGCAGGTGCTGCACAACAGTCAGATCATTCAGCAGTTGATCCACCCCGACGACCTGCCACGCATCAACGCCAGCATCGAGCGTTCCGGCAGGCGCCTGAGCCCCTGGCATGAGGAGTACCGGGTGCTGCATCCGTTGCGCGGCCTGATCTGGGTCGAGGGGCGCGCCACGCCCCAGGCGCAAAACGACGGCAGCCTGATCTGGCATGGGGTGATCAGCGACATCAGCCAGCGCAAGCGGATCGAGGAAACCCTGCGCGAAGAGCGCCAACGGCTGGCCAGCATCATCGCCAGCACCGACCTCGGCACCTGGGAATGGAACGTGCAAAGCGGCGCCACGGTGTTCAACGCGCGCTGGGCCGAGATGCTCGGTTATCGCCTCGAGGAGCTGGCCCCGCTGGACGTCAACACCTGGGAGCGCCTCAGCCATCCAGCCGACCTGGAGCACTGCCGGGCCTTGCTCAACCAGCATTTCAGCGGCGCCCAGGCGTACTACAACAGCATCCTGCGCATGCGCCACAAGGCCGGCCACTGGGTCTGGGTGAACACCCGCGGCAGCCTGGTCAAGCGCACCGAGGACGGCTTGCCGCTGTTGATGTACGGCACCCATACCGACATCAGCGCCAGCCATCAACAGGACGAACAAGCGCGGCGCACCCGCGCCTTTCTCCAGGCCGTGGTCGACTCATCCACCGAAGTGGCGATGATCGCCACCGACCCCCAGGGCCTGATTACCCTGTTCAACCCCGGTGCCGAGCGCCTGCTGGGCTATTCGGCGGCGGCCATGGTTGGCCTGCAGACGCCCGCGCTGTTTCATCTGCCCAGCGAGGTCCAGGCCCGTGCCGAGGTGCTTGGCCAGGCCCTGGGTCGCCCACTCAGCGGTATCGAGGTGTTCACCGAGAAAACCCACCCCCAGGAGCCGGCCACCCACGTCTGGACCTACGTCCAGCAAAACGGCCAGCAGCGCCAGGTCAACCTCAGCGTCACCGCCATCCGTGACGAACAGGAGCACATCACCGGCTTTCTCGGCATTGCCATCGACATCAGCGCCCAGTTGCAAGCCACCCGCGCCCTGCAAGACAACGAACAACGCCTGCGCAGCATGATCAGCAACCTGCCCGGCGCGGTATACCGCTACCGCAACGACGGCAACTGGTCGGTGGTTCACATCAGCGCAGAAATCGAACGTCTGACCGGCTACCCGGCCAGCGACTTCAGCAGCCAGCGGCGCAGCCTCAACAGCCTGATCCTGCCCAGCGACCTGGCCGCCACCCGCAGCGCGCAGAACAGCCTGGCCGACGGCGAGGTGTTTGAAATCAGCTACCGCATCCGGCATGCCGACGGGCACAGCGTATGGATCAGCGAAAAGGGCCGTGGCGCCTACGCCGACGACGGCGAACTGCTCTGGCTGGACGGCTTTCTCTGGGACATCAGCGCCGAGGTGGCGGCGCAGCAGGAACGCCGCGAGCGCGAGGATTACGTACACAAGGTGCTCGACAATGTGATCGACGGCATCCTCACCTTCAGCCCGCAAGGGCGCATCGAATCATGCAACCGCGCGGCCGAACAGATTTTCGCCTACGCCCCGGCCCAGGCCCTGGGCCAACGCGCCAGCGAGCTGCTCGCCGAGCCCTATCGGCACAACTACCGCGAGCATGTGCGCGCCCTGCTGCGCCAGACCGGCGAGCGCACCGAGGCCGAGCTGCCGCGCGAGCTTGAAGGGCTGCGCCAGAACGGCGAGCGCTTCCCCCTGGAGCTGGCCCTGTCGCGCATCCGCCACCGCGGCGAAGACAAGCTGATTGCCGTGGTTCGCGACATCACCGAACGCAAGCGCGTCGAACGCATGCAGAGCGAATTCGTCTCCACCGTCAGCCACGAGTTGCGCACCCCGCTAACCTCGATTGCCGGCGCCCTGGGCCTGATCAATGGCGGCGCCCTGGGCGAAGTGCCCACCGCCATCAGCGCCATGCTGGCGATTGCCGAGCAAAACAGCCAGCGCCTGAGCCTGCTGATCAACGACCTGCTGGACATGGACAAACTGGACGCCGGGCAAATGCGCTTCGACCTGCAGCCCCAGCCCCTGCGCCCGCTGCTCGATCAGGCCCTGCAAGCCAGCCAGGGCTACGCCGATGCCTACCGGGTGCGTTGGCAACTGCTGGACGTGCCGGAGCAGGTCATGCTCCTGGTCGATGCCCAACGGTTCTTGCAGATCATGGCCAACCTGCTCTCCAACGCCGCCAAATACTCACCCACCGAGGGCGTCGTGGAAATCCGCTGTGCAGCCCAGGAGCAGCAATTGCGCATCGAGGTGCGCGACCACGGCCGCGGCATTCCCGAGGCCTTTCGCGAGCGCATCTTCAACAAATTTGCCCAGGCCGACAGCTCCGACAGTCGCCAGCAAGGCGGCACGGGCCTCGGCCTGGCGATCAGCCGCGAACTGGTGCGGCGCATGCACGGCCAGATCGGCTTCAGTTGCGCACCGGGAGACGGCACGCGCTTCTGGTTCACCCTGCCCATGCTCGAGCCGCCATAAGCTGCACCCCGCCGATTTGCCAGGGCGCGGTTTAAGGCCTTTGCTTGTGACAACGTCCAACCCGCTGCGGAGCCCAGCATGAGCGACCTGACCCGTATCCTGCATATAGAAGATGACCGCTCGATCCAGGCGGTCGCCAGGGTGGCCCTGGAAACCCTCGGTGGTTTTCAGGTCTTGAGTTGTTCCGGCGGCCAGGAAGCCCTGGACAAGATTCTCGACTTCGCCCCGCACTTCATCCTCCTGGACGTCATGATGCCGGACATGGACGGCCCGCAAACCCTCGAACGGCTGCGCGCCGTGGTCGATCTGGAGCAAATCCCGGTGGCCTTTATGACCGCCAAGGTGCAGCCCAACGAGATCGCCCATTACCTGAGCCTGGGCGCCCGCGATGTGATCATCAAACCCTTCGACCCCATGCAACTGGCCCAACAGGTTCGCACGATCTGGCAGCGCACCCAGGCGCCACACACATGAACCCAGCGGCACAAGCCACGCGTCTATCGCAACCGCCCAGCAGCGCGCGGCCAGGTGCTGCGCCATGGGCCTGAGGCCTGCCTGGGAGGCCTGCCGCGCGGTCGCTGACGGCCTGTTTAGCCGGCGCAACTGGCTGGCCTGGGGGGTGTTACTGGGCAGCCTGGGCGTGGTTCTGCTGGCCTGGCAAACCCTGCGTAACAATCAGCACGCCGCCGCCACGGCGCAATTTGCCCTGCTGGCCGACGAGCTGAGCCAAACCCTCGATGAGCGCATGACCGACCACGAGCGGATTCTGCTGGCCGCCGCCGGTCTGTTCGATGCCAGCCAGGAAGTCAGCCGTGATGACTGGAAGGCTTTTATCCAGCGCCTGCAACTGGGCGAGCGTTACCCTGGCATCCAGGGCGTAGGCTTTGCCGAGCGAGTTCCTGGCGCCGAGCGCAGCCGCTTTGAGGCGCGCGTGCGGGCCGAGGGTTTTGCCGACTTCAGCATCCGCCCGCCAGGGGCGCGCGAGCCGCTGAGTGCGATTGTCTACCTGGAGCCGTTCAGTGGCCGCAACCTGGCCGCGTTCGGCTTCGACATGCTCACCGAGAGCACCCGCCGCCAGGCCATGCTGGCCGCCGCCGAGAGCGGCGCAACCCGCCTCAGCGGCAAAGTCACCCTGGTTCAGGAAACCCACGGCAAGGTGCAGCCCGGCCTGCTCATGTATGTGCCGGTGTACCGCAGCGCAACGCCGCCCAAGACCCCCGAGGAGCGCCTGCAGGCCTTGCGCGGCCTGGTCTACAGCCCTTATCGGGTACACGACATGATCAACGGGATCTTCGCCAATCGGCGCCTGCCAGTGGACTTCGAACTGTTTGCCGAGCCCAGCGCCAGCGCCGAGCAATTGCTCTTTAGCAGCCTTGGCGAGCAACCCAGCCCGCGAGCGCCGCTTAGCCAACGGCAGTTGCACCTGCATGGGCAGACCTGGCTGCTACGTTTTTATGCCCCGGCCGAATTTGCCGCCAGCCTAAGCCGTAGCCAGCTAGCGCAACTGCTCCTGGGCAGCCTGATCAGCCTGTTGCTGTTTTTTTTGGTCAGCAGCCTCAGCCGGCGCCGCGAACAGGCGCAAAACCTGGCCACGCGGATGACCGAGCAACTGCGCCGCCAGGAACAGGATCTGCGCCTGAACGAGGAGCGCCTGGCCCTGGCGGTAAAGGGCAGCAATGACGGCTGGTGGGACTACGACGTGCGCACCGCCAGCCTGCTGGCCTCACCACGGGCCTGGCAGATTCTCGACCTGCCCGAGCATGACAGCCCAGTGCCCCTGGCCAGCCTGGAACCTCTGCTGGCGGCGGACGAGCGCCAGGCCTGTCTGGCCCATATCCGCCAAGCCATGGCTGAGCAGCACACCTACCTGAGCATCGAGACACGCCTGCTGCACCGCGCCGGCCATGCGGTGCCGGTGCTGTTACGCGGCTACATCCAGCGCGATGCCCAGCAGCAGCCACAGCGGATCAGCGGCACGCTGATGGACATCAGCGAAAGCAAACGCATCGAGCAGCTAAAGAGCGACTTCGTTTCCACGGTCAGCCACGAGCTGCGCACCCCGCTGACTTCGATCAGCGGCGCCCTGGGCTTGATTAGCGGCGGCGCCCTGGGCGCGGTGCCCGAACGCATGGCACCGCTGCTGAGGATCGCCCTGCACAACAGCCAGCGCCTGAGCCTGCTGATCGACGATTTGCTGGACATAGACAAACTGCTCGCCGGCAAGATGAGCTTCGACCTGCAGGCCCAGCCCCTGCTGCCCTTGCTGCAGGAGGCGCTGAGCAGCAACCAGGCCTATGCCGAGCAGTATCAGGTCAGCTATTGCCTGCAGCCCGGCAGCGACCCGCTGGCCTGCGCCAGGGTCGATGCCCGGCGCCTGCAACAGGTGCTGGCCAACCTGCTCTCCAACGCCTGCAAGTTCTCGCCGCCCGGTGCCTGCGTGGAGCTCAGCCTGGAGCGCCATGGCGAGTTGTTGCGGGTCAGCGTGCGCGACCATGGCGAGGGCATCCCGGCGGACTTCCAGGCGCGGATTTTCCAGAAATTTTCCCAGGCCGACGCCTCCAGCACCCGGCAAAAAGGCGGCACCGGCCTGGGCCTGGCGATCAGCAAGGAGCTGATCGAACATATGCACGGCCAGCTTGGCTTTGTTTCCCAGCTCGGCCAGGGCGCCTGCTTCTGGTTCGAGCTGCCCGCCTGCGCCGGCCCGCC
>DAITLT010000042.1:0-4048 GCA_036835505.1 Pseudomonas sp. | reverse complement strand
AGTCTGAGCCCGCCCGTAGCGGCTCCGCTGGCACGTAGACACCCACAGAGAAGCAGGCCAAAAGCCTCTTTCCCTGAGCAAATCCCGGCCCTGGCGCAGCCTGTCAGGCTTGCGCTACGCTTGGCAAAGAGCCCCGCGCGGCTTGTTTAGCGGGTTTGCGCCGTTCCTTGCCGTTTTTCCAGAGCATGCCCCATGGCCAATGATCCCGATCAGCTCCAGCAACGCCTCCAGGCCCTGAGCGCAGAGTTCAGCCAGCGCCTGCGCCAGGAGCTGCCCGAACTGGCCCAGCAGGCGGCACAACTGGCCAGCAGCAGCCAGCCGGCGCACACCAACGGCCTGCTCCAGGCCATGGGCGAAAAACTGCACAAGCTCGCCGGGGCCGCCGGCACCTTCGGCTATGCAGCGCTTGGCGAACAGGCCAGGGCCCTGGAGCTAAGCTGCCTGGCCCGCCAGCAAGACCACGACGGCGCCCAACTGGCCGCCCTGGCCGTGGCCCTGACCCAGTTCAGCCAGTTCGATTGCGCCGCACCACCCAGCCAGGCGGCGCACGATAGCCGCGTGACGGCACCCGAGGTGCTGGCCAACGAGCTAAACCGGCGCATCTACATTCTCGAACCCGATCAGGCGCTGGGCCACAACCTGCAGGCAACCCTGCGCAATTTCGGCTATGCCGCCGAGCACTTCGCCGCCAGCCTGGCCCTGCAGCAGGCCATCCATCAACAATTGCCGGACGTGCTGCTGCTCAATACCGAGCTTGATAGCGACAACCCCGATGGCCTGTCGTTTGCCGAGCAACTGCTGCAGCAATTGCCCTTCCCGCTGCCGATCCTGGTGCTGTCCAGCCACAGTGATTTCACCACGCGCCTGCGCGCGGTTCGTGTCGGTGCAGCCGGCTACTTTGTCAAGCCCATCGACTTCAACGCCCTGGAAAGCCGCCTGGAGAACATCTTCGCGCAACAACGCGGCGAGCCTTATCGGGTGCTGGTCATTGATGATGACGTGGAGCTGTCCAAGCGCTACCACCTGGTACTGGAGAATGCCGGCTTGCAGGTGCAAAGCCTGAACCAGCCACACGCCATCGACAGCATCATGCACAGCTTCAACCCCGAGGTGATCATGCTCGATGTGCATATGCCGCTGTGCTCGGGGCCGGAGCTGGCGCAGATCATTCGCTTCAACGACGCCTGGCTGCGGGTGCCGATCATCTACCTGTCGGCAGAAACCGACCTCAACCAGCAACTCAAGGCCTTGCTCAAGGCCGGCGACGACTTCGTCACCAAACCCATCTCCGACAACGCCCTGGTCGCCACCGTGCTCGCCCGCGCCCAACGCGCCCGCCTGCTGAGCAATGCCCTGGCCCGCGACAGCCTGACCGGCCTGCTCAACCATGCCGACATCAAGGAGCAGGTCGCCGTGGAGGTTGAGCGCGCCAAGCGCAGCGCCAAGCCTGCCTGCGTGATCATGCTCGACCTGGATCACTTCAAGAACGTCAACGACCAGTACGGCCATGGGGTCGGCGACAAGGTGATCCGCGCCCTGGCCAACCTGTTACGGCAACGCCTGCGCCGTGGCGACAGCCTGGGCCGTTATGGCGGCGAGGAGTTCACCGCGGTGCTGCCGGACTGCACCCTGGAGCACGCCCACGAGCTGCTGGAGGTGATTCGCCAGCGCTTTGCCGAGTTGCAGTTCAACGCCAGCGACAACAGCACCTTCAATGTCACCTTCAGCGCCGGCATCGCGCAAAGCCAGCCGCAGCTAAGCGCCGGCGAACTGATCGAGCGCGCCGACCAGGCCCTGTACGCCGCCAAAGCCGCCGGACGCAACCGGATTCACGGCTAATCATTGCCCCCAACACCTCGCCCAGCGCCGCGCAAACAATTTATGGCCGGCTTGTAACAGCCGGCCGGGGCGCTTCTCTAACGTGGGCAGGGACAAAATCGTCCGGCAACTAAACCCTCCCCCAGCACAGGAATATCCCCATGAACAAGACCCTTTCCAGCGCATCCCTGGCCCTGGCCCTGAGCGCCGCCCTGGCCGTTGCCGCCACCCCGATAAGCGCCCAGGCGGTTGAAAAAGACAAATGCTTCGGCGTGGCCCTCAAAGGCAAAAACGATTGCAAGGCCGGGGCCGGCACTTCCTGCGCGGGCACCTCGAAGATCGACTACCAGGGCGATGCCTGGTCCCTGGTGCCCAAGGGCACCTGCGAGCAAACCGTTTCGCCGACCTCGCCCAGCGGCTTTGGCCAGCTCCAGGCGTTCCAGGAAAAACGCGCCTAAACCCTGGCAAACGGCTGCGGAGCACGCTGATGACCGACTTCCCCAACGTTAACCCGCCGTTTGCAGCCGGCGCGGCCCATGCCGCGCCAGCCTCCTTGCCGTGCGCGGCCGGGATTGGTTTAAAACCCGAACACTTTCGCCAGATTCTCGCCCAGCCGCCGGCCTTGGGGTTCTTTGAGATCCATGCCGAGAACTACATGGTGGCCGGCGGCCCCTACCACCATTACCTGGAAAAGATCCGCGCGCTCTACCCGCTGTCCATCCATGGTGTCGGCCTGTCCATCGGCGGGCCGCAGGCGCTCGATGAAGAGCACCTGAGCCGCCTGGCCAAGCTACTGCAGCGCTACCAGCCGGAGTCGTTTTCCGAGCACCTGGCCTGGTCCAGCCACGCCGGCACCTTCTTTAATGACCTGCTGCCGCTGCCTTACACCCAGGCCAGCCTGGATAGCGTGTGTGCCCATATTGACCAGGTGCAGAGCCGCCTGAACAGAACCATGCTGCTGGAAAACCCGGCGACCTATCTGCAGTTTTGCGCCTCGACCATGAGCGAGACGCAATTTATCCGCGAAGTCGTGCGGCGCACCGGCTGCGGCCTGTTGCTGGACGTCAACAATGTGCATGTCAGTTGCACCAACCATGGCACCGATGCCCGCCAGTACCTGTCGGAGTTGCCGCTGCAGGCGGTTGGCGAAATCCATCTGGCCGGCTTTGCCGAGGAGCTGGACAGCCAGGGCGCGCCCTTGTTGATCGACAGCCACGGCGCGCCGATTGCCGCCTGCGTATGGGAGCTGTACGCCTTTACCCTCGCCCTGACCGGCGCCAAACCGAGCCTGATTGAGCGCGACAACAATATCCCCGCCCTGGCCGTGCTGCTGGCCGAGGCGCAGCAGGCCGACCAGCTCATCCAGGCGTACGCTCCAGCGCCGACCAGCGCAGGCGTCAACCAGGGAGTACGCCGATGAACGAACAGGCCGAGTTTGCCGCCGCGCTGCTCCAGGGCCATTGCCCGCCGGGCCTGCACACCTGGAACAACTCCGCCGCAGAGCAGCGCTTTGCGGTGTATCGCAACAATTACCTGGTTGGGCTTATCGAGGCCCTGGCCGACACCTTTACGGTGACCCAGGCGCTGGTCGGCGTAGCGTTCTTCCAGGCCATGGCGCGGGTCTTTGTGCAGACCCAGCCGGCGCAATCGCCGCTGCTGGTGGGTTATGGCGAGGGCTTTGGCGAGTTTATTGACAGCTTCCCGCCGGCCGCCGGGCTGCCCTACCTGGGCGCTGTTGCACGTCTGGAAATGGCCTATGTGCAGGCTTACCACGCGGCCGATGCGCCGGTTGTAGCCGCCAGCGAGCTGGCCCGCTGGCTCGATGACGGCGACGCCCTGAGCCGACTGCGCCTGACCCTGCACCCCAGCGTGCAGCTCGTCAGCTCAGCCTATGCGGTGGTTTCGCTGTGGGCCGCCCATCAGCACGACGACCCCGCTGGGCAACTGGCGGCCATCAACCTGCACAGCGCCCAAGCCGCCATGTTGATCCGCCAGGGACTCGAGGTACTGGTCATCCCGATCAGCCCCGCCAGCGCGCAGTTGATCGCCAACCTGCGCCAGCAGAGCCTGGCCACGGCAGCCGCCACGGCCAGCCCCGAGGCGCTCACTGCGACCCTGGCGCTGCTCGTGCAGCATGCCGCCATCAGCCAACTCAGCCTGCAGGAGTAATCAAACATGCCTAGGGTCTGTTCCCGTTTCATTCGCGGCCGCGCCGGAGCCGGTTTTTGCG
>DAITLT010000041.1:10442-15718 GCA_036835505.1 Pseudomonas sp. | reverse complement strand
ACCCCGGCTGCAAGCCCTACGCCGAGGCGATTGCCAACGGCGACAAGATCAACAAATGCCCACCCGGCGGCGAGGCCACCATTCAGGCCCTGGCCGACCTGCTCGACGTCGAAGTCGAGCCGCTGGACGCGGCCGAAGGCGAAAAGCCGCAGATGGTCGCCTATATCCGCGAGGCCGAGTGCATTGGCTGCACCAAATGCATCCAGGCCTGCCCGGTGGACGCCATCGTCGGCGCGGCGAAACAAATGCACACGGTGATCATCAGCGAATGCACCGGCTGCGACCTCTGCGTCGAGCCCTGCCCGGTGGATTGCATCGACATGCGCCCGCTGAGCGGCAGCCTGCAAGGCTGGAAATGGCCGCAGCCACTGCCCCCCGGCCAACTGATCGCCACCGACCGGGAGCATGCGGCATGACGGCATTGATCGACCACACCCAGCAGGTCTGGGATATTCCCGGCGGCATCCACCCGGCCGAACATAAAGAGTTGTCCAACCAACTGCCGGTTCAGCCCGCACCTTTGCCCAAGCGCCTGATCCTGCCGCTCAGCCAGCACCTGGGCGCACCCGCCGAGCCGTGCGTCAGCGTCGGTGAGCGGGTGCGCAAAGGCCAGCTCCTCGCCGCCGCCAACGGCCTGGTCAGCGTGCCGGTGCATGCGCCGACCTCCGGCACCATCAGCGCCATTGGCCCGCAGCCCTTCCCCCACGTTTCGGGCTTGCCGGCGCCAGCCATCGTCCTCGACAGCGACGGCCTGGAGCAGTGGACCACCTTGCAGCCCTGCCCGGACTATCGCCAGTTGGACGCCACCGCGCTGCTGGAAAAAATCCGCCAGGCCGGCATCAGCGGTCTCGGCGGCGCCGGTTTCCCCACGGCGGTCAAACTCACCGCCCGCGCGCAGCAGAAGATTCACACCCTGATCATCAACGGCACCGAGTGCGAGCCTTACATCAGCGCCGACGATCTGCTGATGCGCGAAAAGGCCGACGCGCTGATCAGCGGCATCGACATCCTGGTGCAGTTGCTTCAGCCCGACACGGTGCTGATCGGCATCGAAGACAACAAACCCGCGGCCATCGCCGCCGTGCGCGCGGCCCTCAGCGGGCGCAGCTACAGCCTGAAAGTCTTCCCCACCAAGTACCCCTCCGGTGGCGAGAAGCAACTGATCCAGATTCTCACCGGCCGCGAAGTGCCCAGCCGACATCGGCATGCTCTGCCAGAACGTCGGCACCTGCGTGGCCATCCACGATGCCGTGGTGCTCGGCCGGCCACTGATCTCGCGGATCACCACCCTCACCGGCAGCGCCCTGGCGCGACCGATGAACGTCGAGGCGCTACTCGGCACCCCCGTCGGCGAACTGCTGGAATTTGCCGGCCTCGACCGCAGCAAGCTCAGTCGCCTGCTCCTGGGCGGGCCGATGATGGGCTTTACCCTGCCCGCCCTGGACGTGCCACTGATCAAGACCAGCAACTGCCTGCTGGCCGCCAGCCGCGACGAGTTGCCAGAACCGGCACCGGCGCTACCGTGCATTCGCTGCGGCGACTGCGCCGAGGCCTGCCCAGCCAGCCTGCTGCCGCAACAGCTGCATTTTTTCGCCCTTGGCCAGCAGCATGAACAGCTCAAAGCGCACCACCTGTTCGACTGCATCGAATGCGGCGCCTGCGCCTACGTTTGCCCCTCCAGCATCCCCCTGGTGCAGTACTACCGCGCCGCCAAGAGCGAAATCCGCGAGCTGGAACACAAGCAACTGAAGGCCGAGCAATCGCGCCAGCGCTTCGAACAACGCCAGGAACGCCTGCGCCGCGAAGAGCAGCGCAAAGACGCCGAGCGCCAGGCCCGCGCCGAGAAAGCCGCCCGCGCCAAGGCGGCCCAAGCCGAGGCAGGCAGCCGCTCGGCCACCCTCGACAGTGCCCCCGGCAGTGCCGAAACAGCGCCAATCGACCCGCTCAAACGCCTGAAGATCGAAGCCAGCATGACCCAGGTGGCGCTGAAGAAGGCCGAGAAGCAGTTGGCCATCCACGCCAGCAGCGAGTTGCAAAGTCAGGTGGATGAACTGCGCATCGCCGCCGAGGCCGCCCAACAGGCGCTCGCGGCCGAACTGAGCAAAACCCCAACCGCAACTCCGCCAGCCAGCACGCCCGTGGCCGACGACAGCGCCCTAAAGAAAACCAAGATCGACGCTGCCATGCTCCGCGCCCAACTGCGCAAGCTGGAAAAGCTCGAAGCGCCGAGCAGCGAGCAAGCCGCCGAGCGCCAACAATTGGCCACCCAGTTGGAGGCCGCCGAGCACCTGCTAGCCAGCCTGCAAAGCCAAGCACCCGCCGCCGCAGAAAAACCCGCCGAGAGCGGTGCATTGAGCCCGCTGAAACGGGCCAAGATCGAGCTGGCCATGCGCCGTGCCGAGTTGAAAAAAGCCGAGAAAGCCCTGAGCGATGACAGCGTGTTGGCGGCCCTGCGTAACGCCCTGGCCGAGGCCGAACAGGCCCTGCACGCGGCCGAGGAGGCCTCCGGCAAGCCGGCGCCGGAGCTGCTGCGCACCGATAAGCAGCCCCTGGACGACGCCGCCCGCGCCCTGAAAACCGAGCTGGCCCTGGCCCGCGCCGAGTTGCGCAAACTGCAACGCGACGACGGCAGCGATGCCGCCGCCCTGGCCGCAGCCGCGCAACGCCTGGCCCAGGCCGAGCAACAGCTAGAGGCCCATATCAACAACTGAACACTTGGCACGCCGCGTAGCCCGGATGTAATCCGGGACGCAGAAGCATGAACAACGCCGGACGCCCTCCGGTCAACCGATCCGCAAGAGTACCTGCGCCGCCACTGGCCAGGCATGTGAACGTCTTAGTCAGCACCGGAGCACCCATGGCCTTGCCGCGTATCACCTCACCCCATGCCACCGGCAACCAGCGCACCCAACGGGTGATGCTCAAGGTGCTGCTGGCCTGTGTACCGGCCGTGCTGACGCTGACCTGGCTGTTCGGCATCGGCACCCTGGTCAACCTGCTGTGGGCCAGTCTGGTGGCGCTTGGCTGCGAGGCGGCGATCCTGGCCATGCGTAAACGGCCCATCGCCTTCTACCTCAAGGACGGCAGCGCCCTGGTCACCGCCGTGCTGCTGGCCCTGGCCCTGCCGCCCTATGCGCCCTGGTGGCTGACCCTGATCGCCGTGGGCTTTGCCATCATCTTCGGCAAGCAACTGTATGGCGGCCTCGGCCAGAACCCCTTCAACCCGGCCATGCTCGGCTATGTGGTGGTGCTGATTTCCTTTCCGCTGCCGATGACCACCTGGCCGGCGCCCCATAGCGTCGGCCTGCTCGCCGGCATCGAACACATCTGCGGGCTGGCCAGCCTGCCGGACGGCTGGAGCCAGGCCACGGCGCTGGACAGCCTGAAGCTCAACAAGAGCCTGACAAGCGATGAGCTCTGGGCGCAGAACCCGGCCTTTGGGCGCTTTGGCGGCCAAGGGGTGGAATGGGTCAATCTGGCCTTCTTGCTCGGCGGCCTGTACCTGCTCAAGCAAAAACTGATCAGCTGGCACGCCCCCGTGGGCCTGCTCGGCGCCCTCGCCGTGATCAGCCTGCTGTTCTGGAATGGCAGCGGCTCGGACTCCAACGGCTCGCCGCTGTTCCACCTGCTGAGCGGCGCAACCATGCTTGGCGCCTTCTTTATCGTCACCGACCCGGTGTCCGGCGCCACCAGCCAACTGGGCCGACTGATCTTCGGCGCCGGCGTCGGCGTGCTGCTGTACATCATCCGCACCTGGGGCGGTTACCCGGACGGCATGGCCTTCGCGGTGCTGCTGATGAACCTGGCCGCGCCGACCATCGACTATTACAGCCGCCCGCGCACCTACGGCCACCGCAAGGCCGAACGCGGCTTCAAGATCGGGGAGTGAGGATGAACCTGCCAGAAATCAGCCGCTCCATGCTGAAAAACAGCGTCATTCTCGGCCTGTTTGCCGTAGTTACCGTCGGATTGGTGGCCATCACCCAACAAGGCACTGCCGAGCGGATTGCCAGCGCCGAGCGGGATGCCAAGGCCCGCGCCCTGAGCGAAATCCTGCCGGCCGGCAGCTACGACAATCACCTGCTGGACCAGCCACGCTCGGTACAAAGCCCGCTGCTCGGCTACAGCCAAGCCAAGCCGGCCTATATCGCCCGCCTGCATGGCCAGATCAGCGCGATCATCTTTCAGGTCAGCGCACCGGACGGCTACAGCGGCGCCATCCACCTGCTGGTAGGGGTCAAGGTCGATGGCACACTGGCCGGCGTGCGGGTCATCCGCCACAAGGAAACCCCAGGCCTGGGCGACAAGATCGAGCTCAGCAAAAGCCCGTGGATCGGCGCCTTCGCCGGCACCTCCCTGACCGCGCCGGATGAATCGGGCTGGGCGGTGAAAAAAGACGGCGGCCAGTTCGACCAGTTCGCCGGCGCCACCATCACCCCAAGGGCGGTGGTCAAAGCCGTACACCAGGCGCTGCAGTATTTCGATCAGCAACGCGCCCACTTGCTCGCCCCCGACAGCAGCAGCGGAGAACCCAACAATGGC
This sequence comes from Pseudomonas sp., assembly GCA_036835505.1. GTDB lineage: Bacteria > Pseudomonadota > Gammaproteobacteria > Pseudomonadales > Pseudomonadaceae > Aquipseudomonas. Next base: position 11,176 of record DAITLT010000041.1, on the reverse strand, counting down.
TAGTTATCGCGAAATTGCCGTCAACGGCCTGTGGAAGAACAACCCCGGCCTGGTGCAACTGCTGGGCCTGTGCCCGTTGCTGGGGGTGAGTAACTCGATGGTCAACGCCCTCGGCATGGGCATCGCCACGGCCCTGGTGCTGGCGGCCTCCAACGCCGCCGTGGCGCTGATCCGCCGCCAGGTCAGCGATGCCGTGCGCCTGCCGGTGTTCGTGATGATCATTGCCGCCCTGACCACCTGCATCGAGCTGCTGATGCAGGCCTTCACCTATGAGCTGTATCAGATCCTCGGTATTTTTATCCCGCTGATCACCACCAACTGCATCATCCTCGGCCGGGCCGAAGCCTTTGCCGCAAAAAACAGCGTGGCCCACGCCAGCTTCGATGGCCTGATGATGGGCACCGGCTTCGGCCTGGTGCTGCTGGCCCTGGGCAGCGTGCGCGAACTACTAGGCACCGGCATGCTGCTGAGCAATATGCAGCTGCTGTTTGGTGCCCAGGCTGCCAGTTGGCAGATCGAAGTCTTCCCCCACTACCCAGGTTTTCTCCTCGCCATCCTGCCGCCGGGGGCCTTTCTGGTTCTGGGCTTGCTGATCGCCGGCAAAAACTATCTGGATGCCCGCGCCAGCGAGCGCGCCAAGGCCGCGCACGTGCCGGTCGAAGCAGCGCCCAGCCGGCGCGTGCGGGTTACCGGGGTAATCGAGTGAACGCGGCCAAACGCCTGGAGATCTTCCG
>DAITLT010000041.1:0-10342 GCA_036835505.1 Pseudomonas sp. | reverse complement strand
GAGCTGGCCTACAACTCGCCCTTCGAGCTGCTGATTGCGGTGATTCTCTCGGCCCAGGCCACCGATGTCAGCGTCAACAAGGCCACGGCCAAGCTGTATCCCGTCGCCAACACCCCGGAGGCGATCCACGCCCTGGGGGTCGCGGGCCTGAGCGAGTACATCAAGACCATCGGCCTGTACAACAGCAAGGCCAAGAACGTCATCGAAACCTGTCGCCTGCTAGTGGAGCAGCACGCCAGCCAGGTGCCGCAAACCCGCGAAGAGCTGGAAGCCCTGCCCGGCGTGGGCCGCAAGACCGCCAACGTGGTGCTCAACACCGCCTTTGGTCAGCCGGCCATGGCCGTGGACACGCATATCTTCCGGGTCAGCAACCGCACCGGCATCGCCCCCGGCAAAAACGTCCTGGAGGTGGAGCGCCAGTTGCTCAAGTTTGTCCCCAAGCCCTACCTGCTCGACGCCCACCACTGGCTGATTCTGCACGGACGCTATGTGTGCCAGGCGCGCAAACCGCGCTGTGGCAGTTGCCGGATCGAGGATCTGTGTGACTTCAAGCACAAGACCAGCGACGATTGAGCCTTCACCCGCTTGGCTATACTGCCGATTGAAAAAATCTTTTTTACCCGTCAACGCTTTGCCGCTATAAGGTCGGCCAATGGCACCCCAAAGCTGGAGTGAAACTGATGAGCACTGACACCCAACCCCTCGAAGTAGACGACGACCTGGTCGCCGAGGACGGCGAGGACGCCGCCGAAGCCCCAATCGAAGTCGCCAAGACCAACCTGGCCAAGCGCCGGGTCATCGACAACTACCTGGAAGAACGGCGGCTGCAAAAGCAGCTCAACGACTATGACTTCGACCTCTAGTCGCGCCGCACCAACAAAAAAGCCCCGCCGAGAGCACTCGCGGGGCTTTTTTGTTAGCAAAACATCAGTGCAGTTCGCTGAACGCCACCTTGATGCCCAGGCCAACCAGCACCGCGCCCATCAGCCGGTCAAACCAGTGGCCCAACCGCACAAAGCCGCGACGCACCCGCGCCTGACTAAACAGCAGCGCCACGGCGCAAAACCACAGGGCGGTGGCCAGGGCCAGATACAGGCCATAACCGGCCTGCACCAGCAGCGGGGTTTGCGGGCTGATCACCAGGGTAAACAGCGACAGGAAAAACAACGTGGCCTTGGGATTCAGGCCATTGGTGACGAAGCCGCGAACAAACGCCGCCCGTGGCGAACGGGCCGCAAGCGGCGCCAGCTCGGCACTGGCCGGATCGGCCGGACGGGCCTGCAAGGCACGGATGCCGATATAGATCAGGTACGCCGCCGCCAGCCACTTGAGCAGATTGAACAGCACAATCGACTGCGACACGATCAGACCGATACCCAACAGGCAGTAGCCGACGTGCAGCAAGATCCCACTGCCAACCCCCAAAGCCGTCCATATCCCGGCATGGCGACCATTGCTCACGCTCTCACGCAGCACGATGGCAAAGTCCGGGCCAGGGCTGGCGACAGCCAGCAGATGCACCAGGGCCACCGTGAGAAATTCCGTCCAGTACATGCAGCCTCCACAGCCGTAATTGCCTTCTGTTAGGCTGGCAAGCTTATCCGTCCACCCGCCAATGCAACAGGTACAGCTGATGAACAGTGGCCGCCGCGCAGTATTTCTCGACCATGCCTCGCTGGATCTCGGCGACCTCGACCTGAGCCCCTTGCAGCAGGCCTTTGCCAGCCTGCAGCTGCACGCCCAGACCCCGCCAGAGCTGATCATCGAACGCCTGCACGGCGCCCAGGTGGCGATCAGTAACAAGGTGCCGCTGGATGCCAGCACCCTGGCCGCCTGCCCGGATCTCAAGCTGATCCTGATCACCGCCACCGGCAGCAACAATGTCGATCTCGCCGCCGCCCGCGCCCAGGGCATTGCCGTGTGCAACTGCCAAGGCTACGGCACCCCGGCGGTGGCCCAGCACACCCTGATGTTGCTGCTGGCCCTGGCTACGCGCCTGCCCGACTACCAACAGGCCGTCGCGGCGGGGCGCTGGCAGCAGGCCAAGCAGTTCTGCCTGCTGGATTTTCCGATCATGGAGCTGCACGGCAAGACCCTCGGCCTGCTCGGCCATGGCGAACTGGGCAGCGCCGTCGGCCGCCTGGCCGAAGCCTTCGGCATGCGCGTGCTGCTCGGCCAACTGCCCGGCCGCCCGGCGCGCAGCGATCGCCTGCCGCTGGCTGAGTTGCTGCCCCAGGTGGACGCCCTCAGCCTGCACTGCCCGCTCAACGAACACACCCGCGATCTGATCGGCGCCGCTCAACTGCAGGCAATGAAAGCCAACGCCCTACTGGTCAATACTGCCCGCGGCGGCCTGGTCAACGAGCAGGCCCTGGCCGATGCCCTGCGCTGCGGCCATTTGGGCGGCGCCGCCTTTGATGTGCTGAGCAGCGAACCACCGCAGGCCGACAACCCGCTGCTGGCCGGCGATATTCCGCGCCTGATCATCACCCCGCACTGCGCCTGGGGCAGCCGCGAAGCGCGACAGCGGATCGTCGGCCAACTGGCAGAAAATGCCCATGGCTACTTCAATGCCGCGCCTCGCCGCCTGATCAACTGAGCACGCGGGCAGGCAATGTCCTGTCCCGGCCGAGAATCGGCTAAGCTGCGCCACTTTTTCCAAGGAGCAAGCATGGACCCGCGAAGCGAAGTACTGCTGCGTCAGGCCGAACTCTTTACCGGCAACCTGCTGCTGGCCGGGCTGCCGGGCGATGATCTGCTCGGCCGCTTCCCCGCCGCCCACGGCTGGAGCTGGCATGCCGGCGAACAGGCCCAGTTGCAGGCACGCTTTGCCGGGCGCAGCCAGTTTGCCGTGACCGTGCCGGATGCGCCGTTCGAGGCGGCAGTGCTGTTCCTGCCCAAATCCCGCGAACTCTGCGACTACCTGCTGCAAGCCCTGGCCGCACGCCTGGCCGGCCGCGAGCTGTTTCTGGTCGGAGAAAAACGCGCCGGCATCGAGCGCGCCGCCAAACAACTGACCGGTTACGGCAAACCGCGCAAACTCGACAGCGCCCGCCACTGCCAACTCTGGCAGGTGCGGGTCGATCAAGCGCCCGCCGCCCCGGACCTGCTGGCTCTGGCTCAGCGGTATGAGCTGCCGCTGGCGGACGGCCCACTGCAGATCGTCAGCCTGCCGGGGGTGTTCAGCCACGGCCGGCTGGATCGTGGTACGGCCTTGCTGCTGCAGCACCTCGATCAGTTGCCAGCCGGCCATATTCTTGATTTTGGCTGCGGAGCGGGCGTGCTTGGCGCCACCCTCAAGCGCCGTTACCCAGAGAGCCAGCTGACCTTGCTGGACGTCGACGCCTTCGCCCTCGCCAGCAGCCGCCTGACCCTGCAGGCCAACCATCTGCAGGCCGAGGTGGTGGCCGGCGACGGCATTCATGCCGCGCCCTTGGAACTGGATGTGATCATCACCAACCCGCCGTTCCACCAGGGCGTACACACCGAATACCAGGCCACCGAAACCCTGCTGCGCGAAGCGGCCAAGCACCTCAAGCCCGGCGGCGAATTGCGCCTGGTGGCCAACAACTTCCTCAAGTACCCACCGATCATCGAAGCCAATCTCGGCCCCTGCACCACCCTGGCAGCCGCGGACGGCTTTCACCTGTACCAGGCCAAACGCCCGCTCGAGGTGCGCCCCGCCAGCCGCGAAAGCCGCGCCGAGCGCGATTGGCGGCGCAACCTCTAAGCGCTTGCCGATACCGACAGGCCTAGGCACAATGCGCCCCTCTTAGGGGAGTAGTCTCCCGCGAGCGCCGCTCGCCCGGCACGCGTCAACATACTTGGTCAACCGACCATGGCGCGTGCGACCCACGCCTGCCTACGCAGGCCGCCGGTTTGACAAGACCTATGACACGTACACCTCACCCGGGGCGGGAAGGTTGTTCGTGTCATAGCCAATTGTTAACCCGCCCCGAGGAATCCCAATGTTCGAATCCCTGGTCGTCCCCACCTTTATCGTGGCCATCGCCGAAATCGGTGACAAAACCCAACTGCTGGCCCTGCTGCTGGCGGCGCGCTTTCGCAAGCCCTGGCCGATCATCGCCGGCATCATCATCGCCACCCTGGCCAACCATGCCGCCGCCGGCGCCGTGGGCAGCTGGGTCGCCAGCTTCTTCTCCGCCGCCAGCCTGAGTGCCGTGCTGGCCCTGGCGTTTGCGGCCGTGGCCCTATGGACCCTGGTGCCGGACAAACTCGACGATGACCAAACGTCGGGCCTCAAGCGCTATGGCCCGTTCCTGACCACCCTGATCGCCTTCTTCCTGGCCGAGATGGGTGACAAGACCCAGGTGGCCACGGTGATGCTGGCGGCCCAGTACCCGCACTTCATCATGGTCATTCTCGGCACCACCCTGGGCATGCTGCTGGCCAACGTGCCGGTGGTCCTGGCCGGCAACTTTGCCGCCGAACGCCTGCCGCTGACCCTGATCCGTCGCATCGCCGCGGGCGCCTTCGCCTTACTAGCGTTGTATGCCGGCTATCAGGCCATGGGGCTAATGTGATCCACCGCTAGAAACCGCGGCAAAACCACCAAACCGGCCAACGCCAGAACTCGCACAAAGGCTAGAGTGCGCAACCCCTTGCGCACCTCTGCGCCTACCCATGGAGCGTCAACATGTCATTGGATGACTTAAAACGTCTGGTTTGCCAGCACATCGATCTGTCCTGGAACAAAGGCCGCCTGGCCCTCACCGAACGGCTGCACAGCAAGGACTTCCTATATAAGAGCTCGTTTATCGACCGGCCGCTGAACAGCAGCGCCTTCACCCAGATGGTCCATGACATTCGCCAGGCCATGCCCGACCTGCAGGTGGTGGTCGAGGAATGCATTGCCGAAGGCAACAAGGTGATGACCTGGAGCACCCTGATTGGCACCATCGAACAGCCGGCCTTCGGCTATCCCGCCAGCGACAAGGTGCTGAGCTTCTCGGCCATGGCGTTCTGGACGATCACCCCCAACGGCGAAATCCAGACAATTTGCACCATGTTCGACATGGAAAGTTTTCGCGCCCAACAAGGCTTGGCCATTCAGGCCCTGGAGGCTAAAGCCCTTCCCTGAGCATCGGTTGTAAAGCGCCAGCGCAGCCAGTAACTTGCGCAAAAAAAGCGCCTTGAATAAGAATCAGGCTTTGACGGTTATCGAGACTTTGCCAATACTCACCAGCAGTTGAGTCCTCGAGCATCGAACAAGGAATCATCCATTTGAAGCTTGATCTCAAGCACAGTCTGTCGCTGAAACTCCTGCGCGTGGTGCTGCTCTCGGCGCTGATTGTCGGGCTGGTACTGAGCTGCGCGCAAATCATCTTTGACATCTACAAGACCCGGCAAACCGTGGCCAATGATGCCCAGCGCATCCTGGCCATGTTCAGCGATCCCTCGACCCAGGCGGTCTACAGCCTGGACCGGGAAATGGGCCTGCAGGTGATCGAAGGCCTGTTCCAGAATGACTCGGTGCGCTACGCCTCGATTGGTCATCCGAACGAGCCGGTACTGGCGGAAAAATCCCGCCCCTTGCTGGACATCGAAAGCCGCATCCTCACCGACGTAATCCTCGGCAAAGAGCAGACCTTCAGCATTCCCCTGGTCGGCCGTGGCCCCTACAAGGAGTATTACGGCGACCTCAACATCACCCTCGACACCGCGCCCTACGGCGAGAACTTCATCGCCAGCTCGGTGGTGATCTTCATTTCCGGCATGCTCCGCGCCCTGGCCATGAGCCTGGTGCTGTATCTGGTCTATCAATGGCTGCTGACCAAGCCGCTGTCGAAAATCATCGAGCACCTGAGCAACATCAACCCGGACCGCCCCAGCGAACACAAGCTGCCGATGCTCAAGGGCAACGAGAAAAACGAACTGGGCCTGTGGATCAACACCGCCAACCAGCTGCTCTCCTCCATCGAACGCAACACTCACCTGCGCCGCGAGGCGGAAAACAGCCTGCTGCGCATGGCCCAGTACGACTTCCTCACCGGCCTGCCGAACCGCCAGCAACTGCAACAGCAACTCGACCAGATCCTCGATGATGCCGGCCGCCTGCAACGCCGGGTTGCCGTGCTCTGCGTCGGCCTGGATGATTTCAAGGGCATCAACGAGCAGTTCAGCTACCAGACCGGCGACCAGCTGCTGCTGGCCCTGTCCGACCGCCTGCGCAGCCACAGCGGTCGCCTCGGCGCCCTGGCCCGCCTGGGTGGTGACCAGTTCGCCCTGGTCCAGGCCGACATCGAGCAGCCCTATGAGGCCGCCGAACTGGCGCAAAGCGTGCTGGATGACCTCGAACAGCCCTTTATGCTCGACCAGCAGGAAGTGCGCCTGCGCGCCACCATCGGCATCACCCTGTTCCCGGAAGACGGCGACAGCACCGAGAAGCTGCTGCAGAAAGCCGAACAGACCATGACCCTGGCCAAGAGCCGCTCGCGCAACCGCTACCAGTTCTATATCGCCAGCGTCGACAGCGAGATGCGCCGCCGCCGCGAGCTGGAGAAGGATCTGCGCGAAGCCCTGGCCCTCAACCAGCTGTTCCTGGTGTATCAACCCCAGGTGGACTACCGCGACCACCAGATAGTCGGGGTCGAGGCGCTGCTGCGCTGGCAACATCCGCAACATGGCCTGGTACCGCCGGACCTGTTCATCCCGCTGGCCGAGCAGAATGGCACCATCATCGCGATCGGCGAGTGGGTCCTCGACCAGGCCTGCCGGCAACTGCGCGAATGGCACGATCAGGGCTTCAGCGAACTGCGCATGGCGATCAACCTGTCCACCGTGCAGCTGCACCACGCCGAGCTGCCGCGGGTGGTCAACAACCTGATGCAGGTCTATCGCCTGCCGCCGCGCAGCCTGGAACTGGAAGTCACCGAAACCGGCCTGATGGAAGACATCACCACCGCCGCCCAGCACCTGCTCAGCCTGCGCCGCTCCGGGGCCTTGATTGCCATCGACGACTTCGGTACCGGCTACTCCTCGCTGAGCTACCTGAAGAGCCTGCCGCTGGACAAGATCAAGATCGACAAGAGCTTCGTCCAGGACCTGCTGGAAGACGAAGACGACGCCACCATCGTGCGCGCCATCATCCAGCTGGCCAAAAGCCTCGGCATGCAGGTGATCGCCGAAGGGGTGGAGACCATCGAGCAGGAAGCCTACATCGTCGCCCAGGGCTGCAACGAGGGCCAAGGCTACCTGTACAGCAAGCCGCTGCCACCGCGGGAACTGACCCTGTTCCTCAAGCAATCCCGACGCCTCAGCGCTGCCAACTCGGCCTCCCTGTAAGGCCGCCCCAAGAGCCAAAAAGCCGCGCACCTGAGCTGGGTGCGCGGCTTTTTTGGTTTTCGCATTGGTGCGGGAAAGATGCGCTTGCAACCGGACTGGCAAGATTGCCTGCGTAGTCTCCGCTGGCGTGGCATGGCTGCGCGCACAATCTTGCCAATCCAGCGTCAATCGGCACGTTGCCCAAGCCCTGCACTGAACGGCTTTTGAGCGGCTATCGGACGGCCTGCAAGGAGGCCGTGCTTAACGCAGGGCGGCCTACCCGTGCCGATCCGCCGGCGCGGGTAGGCCGGCGTTAAGGCTATTCAACCTGCAACTGCACGCCCGCCCGGAGACGGTCGAAGGCCGCCGCCAGCAACAGGGTAATGCTCGCCGGCAAGAGCCAGCCCAGGCCCTGCTCAGCCAACGGCAGCTGCTTGCAAACGGCCGGCACCCAGCTCTGCAGGCCGGCCGCATTGAAGCCATCGAACAAACCAAACACCAGGGTCACCGCCATCACCGGCACAAACACCCGGCGCGGCTGGCACCACAGGCGGTCGGCCAGGCTCAGGGCCACCAGCACGATGGCCAGCGGATACAGCCCCACCAGCACCGGCACCGAAACACTGATCAGTTGGGTCAAGCCCTGGTTGGCCACCAGCAAGCTGAACACCCCGAGAGCAATCACCACGCTGCGATAGGACAGCGGCAGCAGCTTGCTGAAAAACTCGCCACAGGCGGTCAGCAGGCCCACCGCCGTGGTCAGGCAGGCCAGGGTAATGACCACCGCCAGCAAGACACTGCCGGCAACGCCAAACGTATGCTGCACATAGCTGGACAGAATCTGCACACCGTTTTGCGCCTCGCCGGCAATCCCCTGGCTGGTGGCGCCCAAGTAAAACAGCGCCAGATACACCAGCGACAGGCCCACCGCAGCAATCACGCCGGCAATCACCGCATAGCGAGTAATCAGTGCCTCGTTGCTAATCCCGCGATCACGAATGGCGGTGGCAATCACGATGCCGAACACCAGGGCACCGAGGGTGTCCATGGTCAGATAGCCCTGCAGGAAACCCTGCAGCAAAGGCGCGCTCTGATAGGCCGGCGCGGTGTTGCCAACGGCGCCCGCCGGCACCAGCAATGCCGCTCCACCGAGCACCAGCAAGGCGCTCAACAGCACCGGGGTGATCCACTTGCCGATGCGGTCAACCAGTTGACCAGGATTGAGCGAGAGGAACAGCGCGACGGCGAAGTAGGCCAGGCTGTAGAGCCCCAGGGCCAAGTCGCTGCTGCCGCTGAACGGCGCCATACCCATCTCGAAAGCCACCACTGCGGTGCGCGGCGTGGCGAACAGTGGGCCGATGGTCAGGTACACGACAATCGCCAACAACCCGCCCGCGCGAGCGCCCAGCGGTGCGGTCAGGCGTGGCAAGCCGCCGCCGACCCGCGCCAGGGCAACCACCGTCAGCAGCGGCAAGCCGACCCCGGTGAGCAGGAAGCCGCAGGCCGCCGACCACAGTTGCGCACCGGCAGCCATGCCCACACTGGGCGGAAAGATGATATTGCCGGCGCCCAGAAACAGGGCAAAAGTCATAAAGCCCAGGGCCAGCAGGTCGAAACGGGTCAGGCGTTGCATGAGGTCACCACAGCAGAGAAGTCGGCAGAGGTTTCCCGCGGGGATGATGGGGAAACGCCAGGCACAGCAGTTGCCCGGCAAGGCGCGCAGGCCTCTTGTGAAAGCCCTCGCGCGCAAGGGCCGCCACCTTAAAGCAAGCCGTCAGCCGGCACACGGGCCGCCTGGCAGCTAGTCGGCAGGGCAACTGAGGATGTCGCTATTGTGCAACTTCCTGACTGCTTGACCAAGCTTTAGCTCAGCGCAGAACCCGCGTTGCTTGCGGCAGCGGCAAGCTGGCCAGTTGCGGGCCGTCCAGTTGATTGCGCTGCAGATAAGGCACCAGCGCATCCAGCAAGGGCTGCTTGAAGGCGCTTTGAAAACGATGGGCCAGGCCGGAAATCAATACCAACTGACTGCCACGAATCTGCGCCGCCAGATGCACGCCATGCATCACCGGCAGCAAGGGGTCGGCGGTGCCATGGATGACCAGGGTTGGCACCTGCAGACGACGCAGCAGCTCGACTCGGCTCGGCTCAGCCATAATCGCCAGCAACTGGCGCTCCACTCCGGCGGGATTGAACGCCCGGTCATAACTGCGCGCTGCCAGGCGCAGCAACTCACTGCGCTCATCCCTCACCCGCGGGCTGCCCAGGGCCGCCAGCAGATCGGCCTGTTGCTCCAGGGCCAGGGCTCGGCTGGGCGCCTCGCGCCGGGCCAGCAACTCCAGCAGCGCCGGCTTGGGGGCCGGCAAACCCTGGGCGCTGGAGCTGCTCATCAGCAGGGTCAGGCTGAGCACCCGCTGTGGCGCCAGGTCGGCCAGGTGCTGGGCGATCATCCCGCCCATGCTCGCGCCAAGCAGATGAAACCGCTCAATCTGCAGGTGACTCATTAGCTGCAAGGCATCGCCGGCCATATCGCGCAGGTGATAGGGCGCCGTCACCGGCAAGCCCAGACGGTAGCGCAACGCGCCCAAGGCCAGGTTGGCCTCGGGCGCGCCGGCCGGCCAGGCCGACAGCCCCACATCACGGTTATCGAAGCGGATCACCCGCAAGCCTTGCTGGCACAGACGGGTGAGCACGGCATCGGGCCAGTCGATCAATTGACCGCCGACCCCCATCACCAGCAACAAGGCCGGATCGACCGGACGACCAATACTTTGATAGGCCAGACGCACCTCGCCCACCTGAAGGGTTTCGGTGGGCACACGCACGTCACAAGGAGAGGCCGCAAAACACGGCAAGCCGCACAACAAGGCGGCGCAAAACAGCAAGGCACGCATGGCAAGATCCGCAGCTAAGGCTCAACAAGGAGCAAAAGGCCAATTCTGCTCAAGCCCACCCATCCGCGCTGCCACAAAGCCGTGACAGTTTGATGAACTTAGCCGAACGGTACCCCCACCCGCTCGCCCACTCCCCACTCCCCACTCCCCACTCCCCACTCCCCACT
>DAITLT010000040.1:0-15865 GCA_036835505.1 Pseudomonas sp. | reverse complement strand
CCTTGCCGATCCAGTCGGTGGGTACCACCGGGCCGGGCGGCAGGTACAGCTCGAAGCCGGCCACGCCAGCGGCGCCCTCCTCGCGGTCCTCGTCCACGGCGCCGAGCAGCTGGGCGGTCATGTCCACCTCGCCCACCAGCAGGCGCAGGCGCCAGCGGTAGCCGACGCCACGGACCACGTACGCGGGCTCGACTACCCCGGCAGCCGGGGCGCCGCCGTTGAGCGTTGCGCCATTAAGCGGCGATCCGTTGAGCATTTAGATTTCTTCCCAAGGGATTGACCAACTGTGGGTGGCGCTGGCGGACGATTGCTGCTTCGGCGGGCGCTGGGCCTTGACCGAGTAGACCGGCATCCACCACACCTGATACGCCTCGGCGCCGGCCACAGCGGTGACCGTGGCCACGCCGGCGACGGTGCTGCAGGGCGTTGCGCGCCAGTCATCGCCGAGCAGGGCGAACGCCCACGGCTCAACATCCGGGCGCGGCGTGCTGGGCAGGCTGTAGACCAGCCCCGTGCCCTGCATGCTGTTGACCTGGGTGCTGAACAGCGGCATGGGTTGGCTGTAGTCCAGGCCATCGAGGCCCGGCGGCATCCAGCCCTGGCCGCTGATGCTGCCGGCCATCTTCTGCCAGTGGGTCATCGGCACCCCGGTGCCGTCGCTCATGCGCAGCAAGGTCTCGCCGCCGATGGCCTCCTCGCTCAACTCCGGGGCGCCGGCGTGGAGTACCAGCGGGATGCCGCCGAGGATGATTTGGGGTTGGGGCATGTGGGGCTCCGTTTACGGCTTCTTGTGGGTGCGACCGAACTTGGTGGCGGTGCGGCTCAGCTCTTTGGCAAAACCCAGATCGACGTAGGCCGGGATGGTCATCCCGCCGGCGTTGATGTCCAGGCGGCCGAGGTGCGGGAAGCTGGGGGCGGACGGTGCGGACAATGCGCCATCGACCAGGCTGGCATCGGAGAAGCTTGGCATCTGCAGGCCACTCATCATCGCCATCAGGTTGCGCGACATCTCGGCCGGGTAGACCGTCTCGCCGCCACGGAACGACACAAGCTCCGGCCCTTCCTCGCCGACCCAGGCCATGCCCGCCGGCGCGCTGTTGGTGCCGGTGGCGAAGCCGGGAACGGGCGGCAGGTCGGGAATGATTGGGCCGTCTGGATGGGCGACCGTCACAGGGATGACCAGCTGCTGGCCGAGCTGGGCGGCCAGCGCTTCGATCTGCGCGCGGGCGGCGGCAAGGCTGGCGTCGTCCATTTTGAAGCTGATAGGCATATCTTTCAGTTCTTTGGCCTGGTCAGCGACTAGCGCCATGTTGATCTGAAGGACCAGTAGCTTGCGGTCAGCCTCGGTCTTCGCCAGATCATTGGCTGCCAACTCGATGGCCCCCAACTCAGAGATAAATCCACGGAAGCCATAGGTGTTTTCACCGGCAGCGGCCAGGTCTTGCAGCATCTTCAGCGCGGCTTGGGCCTGAGCCTGGGCACCCTTGATATCGCCACCCGCCAATGCCTCGCGGGCGCCGACCTTGAGCGCTTGCGCCGCGCCAAAGGAAGCCTCACCAGAACCACCGAGGCCCGCCAGGGCCTCTTTGTAGCGCTCCTCGATCTTCAGGCGATCGTCGCGGATCTTGCCGAGCTCGGCGGTGGCCTTCTTCTCGGCGGCGGCCATTGCTTTAGCGCCCGCCTCAGCGTTCTTTACCACCTCGGCTTGCAGGGTCTTGAGGTCGCCGATGTACTTGGTGAACTGGTCGACTTCCTGCTGGCGGGCGAACTCTGCGGCTCCAGCGGCAACGTCGCCCAGGAAGGACAGCTCGGCATTCATGCCGGTCTGTTCCTCGACGATGGCGGCGCGGAACGATTTCAATGCTTCAAGTTTCGCACTCAGCTCATCATCGCTGTACAGCAAACCATCAAGCGTGGTGCTAAGGCCTGTGCCCGTTAGGCTTTTTTCCAGATCGGCGATCTGCTGATCGACCTTATCCAGCTCGGTCGTCAGCCCAGCCGAGTTCGCCGCGATAAACGCGATACGCTTACCCAGATCGACGAACTCAGATGCGCCATCCACGGCAGTGCCGGCCAAGGTCGCCAGCGCCGAGGCGAGCATAACCAGGTTGTCGATCACCACCGGATCGGAAAGGGTGTCGCCGAGTTCATTGATCGCATCGATCAGCGGCTGCACATCGGCCTGGCCGACTGCCGCCGTCCAGCGATCAGACAGGGCCGTCATGGCTCCACCAACTGTCTCCGGTAGCGACTCGGCTTCGCGGCGCAGCACATCCAGCTGGCTGACCAGGGCGTCGGTCACTACGTCGGCCGTGAGCAGGCCTTGCGCGGCCATTTCTTTCAGGGCGCCAACCGGCACACCGATAGAGGTAGCCAGGGCCTGCATCAGCCGCGGCGCCTGCTCGGCCACGCTGTTGAACTCATCGCCGCGCAGCGCGCCAGAGCCGAGCGCCTGAGCGAACTGAATCACACCGTTTTCCGCCTCAACGGCGCTGGCGCCGGACACGCGGAACGAGGTGGCCACCGCCTCGGTCACCTTGAGGATGTCGCTCTGGCTGCGCCCCGCCTCTTTCAGTGGGCGGCTGATCCGCCCGTAGAGCGTGGCCAGCGATTCCAGCGGCGTCTGCGTGGCTATGGCGATGCGGCGCAGTTCCGACTGGGCCGTGTTGAATTCTTCCTGTGAGCCGGTGGCCAGCTTCAGCCTGGCGTTCATCAGGTTGTAGCTGTCGGCCGCATTGGCGACGCCGCGGATCGCGCCGGTGATTGCCGACAAAGAGAACGCGCCAACCAACGCCTTGCCGGCCACGGCAAGTTTCTTGTTCATGCCGTCGAGCTGGCTGTTGACCTGATCGAAGGCCGCGCGGGAGTTGTTCTTGCCCTCGATGACCAGCTGCGTTTTTACCTTGGCCATCAGCTGAACTCCTTGAGGATCTTCTTGAACTGGTCGGGCTTGGCCTTGGCCGCCCGGGCAGTGATCAACGCCAGGCGGTTGCGGGCGCGATCCTGTTTGTCGATTGCCTTAAGGCAGGCTTCTATCTGCGGCAAGCTGTAGCACTGCACGTCGGCAAGGGCATGGCCTGAACCGATCAGTCGCTGGACGACTTCGCTCCATTTATCGCCCTTGCCAGTGCTGGAAGGGCTGCGCCGAAAAAACCGGAGTTCACCCGGATCACCTCAGCCATCAGCTGCACCGCGACACTGGCCGGCATGCGCCACAACTGCCAGCGGTTGAGGCTGGTAGTGACGCGCAACACGCGCTTCAGCTCGGTGCTGTGCTTCTCGGCGTAGCGGTTGATCTGCTGCACGCTGGCGGCGCTGAACACCTCGACCAGGGCGCTGGCCGTCTTGCCGTACAGCTCGAAGTGGCGAAGCTGGACGGCGCGCAGCTCAACGTCACGGCCGTTTAACTCGACCGTTTCCGGGTCGGGAAACAGAATATTCAGGTCGCTCATGCTTGCCCCGCTAAGTAAAAAGCCCGCGAGGTCGCGGGCTCATCATGGCTGTGTTTCTACGCCGCCTCTTTCTCGACGCGGAAGTACGTGGACTTACCTACGCCGGTCTTGGTCGGGTCTTTCAGCAGTTTGCCGGTGACCTCCAGAGCGGCGAATTCCTCGCCGATCCAGTTGAGGCCCTGGGCGGCACCGATGCGCACGCGGTACACCTTGATGTTGCTGCGCTTGTTGGTGCCGCCTTCGTTCATGCCCTCGAACATCAGCTCATAGGCCAGGCCGGCAGTGGTCAGCGCCTCGATCACGTCGTAATCGGCGCAGACGTAGACCACGTTGACGGTGGCGGCGGCAGGGATGGACGAATCGGCAGGGATATACAGACCAGCGCCCGTCAGGCTGTAGTCGGTGTCAGCGACGTAGGTCGTCACGTCATCGGCGCTTTTGACCGAGGTGATGGTGAGCGGCATCTTGGCCAGGGCAATCACCTTGCCGAGCGCAGCCGTGTGCGCCTCGGCGATTGCAGTGGCGGACGCCACGGTGCTGAAGTCGGCATAGAGCACGCGCGCCAGGTTGGCGGTGTTGAGGTCGTGCAGGGTCATGCCCATCTCGACCGAGTCGATACGCCGAACTTCGTCGTAGGTGCCGCCGCCTGGGGAGGTGTGGTCCTTCAGCTCGATGGTCTGCTCGTTGATGTTGAACTCGAGGCGCGAGCAGTTGCCGACGCGCTCGAAGGGTACGGTGCTGCCGTACGCGCGCAGGGATACATGCCCGGAGCCGAGCCAGGTTTCGATTGCCATGGGGGTTTCCTCTTGACGAAAAAAAACCCGCACAGGGCGGGCTTGATGGGGTGTCTCGGCTTACTGCCGAATGATTGCGTGAAGATGGACGGGGACCAGTACGCTGGCGGTGCGCTCCCCGCTCCCGGGTGGGAACTGTTCGGCGGGGCCAACGGTGATGCCGGATATGCCGCGTGGCGTCCAGCCGAGTGGCAGGCCAAAGTTGGGCACCAGGCAGCGCAGCAGGTCCAGCTCCAGGTCGTCTATGGCGTCGTCGTAGCTGTCCAGCCCGGCACTGACCGCGCCTACAACGCTAAAGCCCGGGTAGACCTTGAGCGCGCCAGGCCCGGAAACCGGATCCAGCCCTTTGGCCTTTTGCAGGACGATCACGGGGAAGGCCAAGTCAGAGCTTTGCAGCACCTCGTTGAACCAGCCCTGGAGCACGTTGTTGCCTGCGTTGGTGCGGTAGCCGTTGGCGACCGTGATGGTCTGCAGCCGGGCGACCAGTGCAGCGCGGGCGTCTGTCAGGAGGTTCATGTGGTCACCATGCAGGCCGCAGTCATCATGTGGCCGTCGTCGATAATGATGTCTTCTACCGTGAAGCTCTCGGCGCCAACCGTGAACACGCCGCCACGGGCAACCGCAGCCAGTTCAGGCTTGCGCCAGGACAGGCCTACCGCGTCACTGCGGAACATGCCCTCGGCGCCGGACTGGATAAGGTCGCGGTCGATAATGACGCTGACGCCAGCGACAGGGGTGACGCCGCCCAGGCCAACATAGGTGGCGGTGCCATCCTTGAACGTCGCGACGGTATGGTTAAGCATGCGATCACGCATGCTTGCCCAGCCCATGACTTACGCCGTTACCGGGTGGCCGAGCGAGCCATTGAGGCGCACGCGACCGATTGCGGATGGGTTGGCGGCGATCTCGACGGCAACGCCGACCAGGAAGTTGCCGATGCCGGGCACGTTGGTCAGCACGTTGGTGGCAGCAATGGAGTAGATCGGATCGCCGACAGCCCAGGCCTGCGCGCTGGTTTTTGCCAGATCGAACACGCCGTCAGTGATCAGCACGACGGGGTCGCCGACAGCCTCGGTAGTCGCGGCAACGCCGAGCAGGCTGAGAATGCGGTACAGCGAGCCGGAAACGGTGCCGCCCGTAGGAGCGAGAACGGTCAGATTCTTGCCGGCCTGGATGTAGTTGTTCATGGTTCACCTCGAAATCAAATAGGGGAAAAGCAAAGGGCGCCCGCAGGCGCCCTTTTGGCTAGCTGGGATTAAGCCCCGGCGTTCTTGTATGCGCCGCGGTAGTCGATCCAGGCGGCACCGAACACCAGGCGGGCCTTGATCTCCAGGCCGTCCACCTCGAAGCCCTCGCGGGTTTCGGTGAACACGCCAGGCTCGCCTTCCAGGTAGGCGTACTCGAAGGTGTCGACAACACCAGGGGCGGCATACAGGTACCACTGGTTGCCGGTGATGCGAGCGTCGACGATCACAGTCAGCGCGGTGTTGCGCACGTCGTTGATGTCGGCGTTCTTGGCAGGAACGTACTGCGAGCTGGTGAACTGGAACGCTTCCAGCTCTTTGTCCGGGCCAACCACCAGGTACTCGGGGGCGAGGTTGAGGAAGTGGCCCGCCTTGGACTTCTGCTTGCGCATTGCGGCGCGAGCGGCACCCAGGGTGGTGGTGTTGATGGCGCCAGCAGCGCCGGCCAGGTTGCCGTGATCGGCATGGAACAGCGCGGTGCTGTCGGTGAAGTTCGGGTTGCCCAGGAGCAGAGCCCATACAACGTCGGACTCAGTCTGCGCAGCAGCAGCGCCGAGCGCCTGGGGTACGCGGGTGAAGGCACCGAGGTCGTCGTTGACGATCGCTTCCCAGGTGATGGCGATGATCTTGCCGAACTTGGCGACCTTGATCGGCGCGCCGTCTTCGGACAGAGTGCCGTACTTGTACTCGCCGGACTCCTGGATCTTCTCCAGGGCCGCCACGTCGCCCAGGGCGGCGCGGGTTACCGCGCGGAAGTCCGGCACGGTGGTGGCGCGACCCAGCGGCCGCCAGGTTTGCGGGGCCAGCTCATAGGCCGCGCGCAGGCTGCGGTTGACGGTGCCGCCCAGCAGGATCGGGAAGTCGCTGGAGGTGTGCATGCCGGCAGCGCGGACGGCCTGACGGTCGCAACCCAGCGCGGCCTTGGCCACTTCTGCCGGCATCATGCCGCGCGTTTGGCCGCCGGCCATCTCGACAAACTCGCGAGCCATGTCGACCAGGCGCATGCCACGGAATTCGCGGGAGCCATCTTCCAGCTTGATGGCCGGGTTGCAGCGATGCAGCAGGGCGTTTTCCATCGCACCGCGCTTGGCGAGCAGCACACCGGTATCGATGCTGCTTACAACAACAGGCTGAGCGCTGCGGGTTGCGGGCTGGTCTGCGCTTTGGCGGGCGGCCACTGCATCGATCAGGGCCGCACTGGCGTCCTGGATGGATACGTTGCGGGCGATCAGGTCGTCAGCCACTTCGTCGGCGATGCCGACTTTCTTTGCCATCGAGCGAATGGTCAGGCTGCGCTTGCGCTCGGCCTCGACGGCTTCGCGGCGGATTAGATCCTCGGCCGCGCGCTTTTCTTCTTCAGTCATTGCAGTTTCCTCGGGGGTAATGGCCACGGCGGCCGGTAGCTCGACAGGCGCATCGGCCTGACGGGTTTCGAAAAGGGTTTGGAAGCGCTGGCCTTTGTATTCATCGGCCGACGCGGCGGTGCGAACTTTGGCGCCATCGTCAAAGCCGATGGGCACAAGGGAGATTTCCATCGGCTCCCAGTCCACGGCGCGGTAGGTGGGCAGCTTGTCGTCTTCAGCCTCGGCAACGTCGTAGCGGTGCACGGCATAGCCAACGCTGATGTTGCACAGGATGCCGTCGGCGGCGTCCTTGAAATACTGATCGGCCTCTTCGCGGCGACTGAAGCGAACCAGCGCGCGGCCTTCGCCGGCCTCGATCCAGGCCCGCTCGACCACGCCAATCACGTCGTTGAGGTCGTATTGGCCGTGGGCGTTGAGCAGTGGTGCGCCGTTGTTCAGACGATCAAGCCGCACGGCCGCCTCGCTGACCTCGAGCTCTTCCATGTAGCTGCCAATGTCCCAGGAGTAACGGCGGCCCTTGGCGCCAGTGGTCCAGGTCAGTTCAATGGTTCGCTCTTCGAGGCTCACCGAACCCGGGCGCACGGCGGCGCGCAGGCTGAGCATCGGCGTCTCATGCGTCTTATTGGGCATCGTCTTGATTCTCTTTGGTGGGGGGCTGATCTGGATCTACATCCGTGGACGGGATGACTGTCCCGACCGGCCTGGCCTGGGTGAGGCCGGCGTTGGAGACCTTGCGGGCGTCGTAGTCGAACACCAGGCCAAGGTCGTCGACCTTCTTCAGGTGGGCGGCGTATCGCGTCATCACGTCGTCCGGGTCGGTGTACCCCATCTCGCGCAGGGCATCGTCGGGGGTAATGAGGCCGTTGCGCAGCTTGTCTTTGATGACGCTTATCTCTGAGCCCGGGTCGACCATTTCGCGCCGCGGCGGTACCCACTCGGCCCGCACATCTTCAAGAACGCCGCCAGGGAGCAGCACTTGAGCCTCCATAAACCAGCGCCATGTTTGATCGCACAGCTGCGGGATCAACATGCGCCACTGCCACACGTCTACCCGGCGGGCAAAGTGCAGCCAGCCCATGCGCCCGCTGGAGAAGTTCACGCCTTTCAGGTCGCCGGCCAGCAGCTCATACGGCACACCGATACCAACACCCACGGCGTGCAGGACTTGCCAGGCGTAGGTGGTGTAGCCGTTGAAGGTGGGCGGCGAGGCAAAGGTCACGCTTTCGCCCATCGCCAGTTCCTGGATCATCGCCGGCTCTACCCGGTCAATCAGGGGCGTGGTGCGCCCTGCGCCCATGGCCCCGCTATCCTGGTCTTTGGTGACGAAGGCGGCGAAGCATGCCGCGATCTTGGCCTGCTCCATGACGGCATCTTCCATGTCGTCGAAGTTGCGCAGGCGCTGCATGACCGGAGCCAACCAGGTGAAGCCGCGAGCCTGGCCAGGGCGCTTGGGCAGGAATACGTGGATCACGTCGTCAGCAGGCACGCGGCGTGACTGATTCGAGCGCCAGGAGTTGTTGGCGCCTGGGTGTTCATCAAACAGCCAGTAGGCCGCGCGCTTGCCCAGGGGGTCGAACTCAACGCCCTGGATGATTTGGTTGTTGCCGTTGGCGCCATCCTTGGTTTCGTCCAGGAAGTCTGGCTCGAGTACCTGAAGCTGGAGCGGCACCGGCAAGCCGTCAGAGGTAAACCGGCGGCGGCGGCGCACCAGGCACTCGCCGGACTCGGCCACCGCCTCCATGATCTTGTGCTGCAGGCCGTAGAAGTTCTCCAGGCCATCTGCATCGCAGGACGTTGTTTCGCCCCATGCGCGCCAAAGCTCGCCAAGGCGCTTGTTGGCGCGCTCGGTCTTTGCGGTGGGGCGAGGCACGATCCCGGCGCCGATTACGTTGTCGGCGATTCCGGTAATGGCTCGTTCGGCATAGGGGTTGTTGCGGCGCAGCTCGCGGGCGCGATTGCGCAGCTTGGCCAGCGCCGGCAGGATCTCGGCATTGGCGTCGTTGCCGGTGCTGCGCCACCCTTCGTTGCGACGGCCACCGGCGGCGCCATCGAAACGGCGCTTGAGTACGTCCATCGTCATGTCGGTGCGCAGTTTTTTCAGGCGCATTTCGGAGCGCTTGGCAGCGAACCCAGGGAACAGGCTATCGATCACGCTCATGTCAGTAGCCCTTGGAGAACGAAGCGAAGCGGCGGCCGCCGTTGGGGTCGGCATTCAGGCCGAGGTCGCTGGCCATCAGCTTGAGAATGCGCACCATCTCGTCAACGGACCGGTAGGTGACGCTGTGGTCCTTGTAGCGAACGGACAGCGCGCCTTCGGCAATCGCCGCCTGTAGGGCTTGGTATTGCTCAATGGTGTAGGCCATCAGTCTCGCTTCCAGAATGAGGACTTGGCCCGCGGGCGCTCCTCGGTTTTCATTTCGGGGCCGCCGCCAGCGGCTATCTGCAACAGGTCGAGATTCAGCCCGAAGCGCTGCTGGCAAATCCGCAGGGCCGCCAGGGCGTACACGAAGCAGTCGAGCGCTTCGTTGCGCCGGCCTTTTGCGTCCCAGCGGTACACCCGCTGACCGTTGACGATCTTCAGCGCCTTGCTTTCGGCGGTGAGCTGCTTGGTTTCCGACTCGTCGCAGAGGGCGTCACTGGCCGGCAGATGCACTACGCCGGGCTGCGGGTGGCCGCCTTGCGACAGCGCGGTGTCGAGCGACAGCTTCATCCGGCTGTAGAGCAGTTCCTTGGCGTTGTCGGTGCCGACCTCGGTCAGGTAGACCTTGCTGGTCTTGCTGCGCGTGCGCGGGAAGTTGGCGATCTGCTTGCCGTACACGTTGGCGCCCCTGATCGGGATCACCCACTGCACGCCATGCTTGCGGCTTTCGGCGTAGACCTCGTCGGTGTAGTGGCCGCCGGAGTCCCAGCACCACCGCTCGACCTTCATGGGTACGCCGTCGACTCTCTTGAACTGGCGATGCAGCTCAGTACCAACCTTGCGGCGCAGCTCGTCGCTGGCGGGGTCACCGTGCAAAATCCATCGGTGGACAAGCCAGCACTCTTCGCCGGCACCGAACGCCCAGATGCGCCCTTCGTAGCGGTCGTCCTGGGTATCGATGCCGCCGACCAGAACCACGCCGCGCTCGGGCACCTCTGGGTAAACCTCGCGGCGACCATAGAGGGTTTCCCACTCCAGCTTTTCGCCCTGGTCTTCTTCCCAGGTTTCGCCCAGCGTGGTGTTGGTGAAGCTCTTGAGCTTGCTGATGTCGCCCTTGGCCTTGTAGAAGTCGAGGACGATGCGGCCCCAGGTGGTAAACGGGCTGTAGGCCGTCCAGATATGGAAGGTCAGCGAGTCCGGTGTCGGGATTGCCTGGTCTTCGGTGTCGAAAAAGTCGAGGCCGTCTCTCGTCCAGATGCCGGTGCGCTCGCAAATCCAGCGGCCCTTGGCGTGCTGCTCCTGCATTTCATGCTGCTGAACGACGCAGGCGGTGTGCTCGCACAAGTACCAGGCGGTGGCCGGGCTTTCCGGATCCCACTTGATGCCGAAGGCGCAGTCCTTGCCGCCCCACTTCAGGTACTGCTCGGCCTGGCAATGCGGGCATGGCACATGCAGCCGGAACAAGTGCGGCGACTCACTGGCGGCGGCCTCGATCTGGCAGGTGCCTTTGATCTTTGGCGTGCTGCCCCGGATCGACTTGGGGAAGGTCGACCCCTCAATGCGCTTGTCGCCGAGGAATGTTGGCGAGCCTTCTTTCTCTACGTCTGGCTCGAATGCGGACAGTTCGTCATAGATGATGGTGTCGACCGACTTCTCGCGGTAGTTCTTCGCAGCGGCGCCACCCAGGCACCAGAGCTGCTTGGAGTGGCTGAAGCGCTTGGTGTCGAGCGTGTTGTCGCGGTGCTTCTTGCCGTGCCACGGGGCCAGGGCATAAATGCTCGGCACGTCGCGGATCATGGTTTCGACATGAGCCTTCATGAAGCCGGCGGCGGCGCCATCAGTCGGCAGCAGCAGCAGGATGTTCCGCCGCTTGTGCTCGATCTGGTAGGCCGAGGCGGCCAGCAGCATCTTGGAGTAGCCGACACGGGCCGACTTGATCACGTTGACGGTGCGGATCTCGTCGTTGCCCATCGCGTTGAGGATGGCAACCTGGAAGCCGAGGGTTTCCCACTTCCCTTCCTGGTAGCTCGACTCGCTGGACAGATAGAAGCCTTCGTCGGCGTCGGCCCACTCAACCGGCGTCAGGGGCAAAGGACGCGAGAGCGGAACTAGACCGGCGCGGATTGCGCAGGCCAGCTCATCAATCTGTGGCGTCGAGATATTCATCCAGTAATCCGGGCAGGCGATCATCGAGGGTCGCCGCCCGGTTGCGGGCCTTCGCCAGCTCACGCTGGACCGATTCGATATGCCTGACCTCTAGGTCGGGGTGGCGGCGCTTGAGTGTCATGGGCAACGTGTCGAGGATTGAGCCGATTTCGGCCGCCAGCCGCGACAGTACGAAGGTGGCAAATGAGGCCGGCACGGACTTGCGCTTGGTGACCTCGTTCTTCAGCTCCTGGCCTTCGGCCTGGGCCGAGGTGAGTCGCAGGCGCTCTTGCGTGAGCTTGGCTTCAGCTAGCGGGTCAGGCCCCTCGATCGCGGCCGGCACTTCCGGGCGCACCTGGCCGCTGCTGATTCCGCGCAAATAACGGATATACGCCAACCGACAGGCGTCAAGATCAAGCCCGCCAGCACCCTTAGAGGCAGGCAGCACGCCGTCTGCAACCAAGCTGCGCACCTGGCGGTCGCTCAAATCGATGTGAGCGCCGACTTCAAGTTGCGTAGCCATTCGAGTACCTGGCGGAACCGGAAGCGGTTGCCCTGGGAAAAGTTCGTATGAAGTGAAATGTCGGGGCGCGAATTACCCGCAGGCCGCCCACCCCCTGGGAAGGACCCAAAGGGGGTGGGGGGTCGCCTCTCGCACCGTATTGGTGCATTTTCAGGGATTCGGCGGGGCGCGGCGGGCCGTGCGCTATCAGGGCACTGGCCTGTCAACGGGCCGTGCTCAGCGCCCTCTCGATCGCCTTAACGAACTCTCGCTCGTAGTTGGCCTTGATGATGTTGTCCGCGATCTTGAAGAAGGGCACACGGACCTTGTAGTAAGGCGTCGACGTGAAGATAAAGACCGGCCTGACACCAACCTCTCTACCTATCTTCTTGCGCTCCCATACACCGGCATCGCCATCTACATCGCCAGCGAAGAAGCGATCGGCGTTGCCTTTCTTTCGGCTGCGCTTGCTCTGGGTCGCGTTGGCCTGAACCCCGCTGAATGTCTCAGCAGCGCCCAAGCCCGACAGGATCTTCAAGGCCAGCTGGCCTTTGATGTTGCCGTACTGGTCCATGAAGGCTTTGTTTGGGATGGCGTACTGATTGGGGGCCATAAGCCCTCGAGCGATCAGCGCCTTCTCGAATCGCTTATGGCTTCGTTTGCCCCCATACACCGCCGGCTGCAGGTACTTATCAGCGGGAATGCCGGTGGAAAATGTATCCTTTAGCCAGACCTTCGACTCGAGCTTGGCCTTGGTGGCCGGCCTGATGAACACGCTGTTAAGCGTCGTCTTGGTCGGCCTATCGAATCGCTTCTGCATAACATCCAACTCGCCCTTCTTGACGAGCTGAGCCATGCGCGTGAGCGTGAGCGCCATAGCAAACGGGACCTGCTTGGCGTTCTTCTCCAGGAGAGCCTTGGCTTCCTTGATGTCCGGGGCCTTGATGGTGATCATCTGCGCTACCCCATTGGCCGGGTCACTTCCCGTCTGCCTTGCGCTGCGCCCACTTGCCCGCCAATGCGCGCACCTGGTCGATACCTAGCAGGCCTACCAGCCCGCCAGCGAACAACGTCCAGGCCAGATTGGCACCAAGGGCATTCACGGCCAGACCCACCAGCATGATCAGCAGCGCGCCGAACAGCGACTCGATCAGCTTTGCCATCGAGCTCTTCTGCTCGCCGTACAGGTGGATGCGGATGTAGGACAGGACGAAGGTCAGCATCATGGCGAGTCCGTGTTCGCGGAGAGCCAGGACGAGAGCCGCCCAGAACTCTGGAGATTTCTCAGGCATGTCAGGCATCTCGTCTGCCCTCTGAGGGCTGTCTATAGGTCCGGCACAGCACTGCGCAGCCATCCGCTCAGGGCAAGGAGGAAGCCAGTGGTGCCGGAGTTAGGGGAATAAAAAGGCCCGCAGGTGACGGGCAAAGCAGCGCTGACTGGGGAGAACAGCGCGGAGCAGAAACGAAAAAGCCCCAGCGGTTAGGCCAGGGCTTTTAATGGGATCTGATGATTACGCACCAGACCGCAGATTGGCTTTAATACTGCTCACTTGCTCAGCACACGTCAAGCGGCTTCGCTCTCGATCAACCCGCGCTCCACCAGGATCGGCTCGGCCAGGATGAACGCGTCGTTGACCCGCGCCTCCAGCCAGCGCTTCATCACCGACCGCCAGCGCCGCAGCGTCCCCTCCGGAGTACCGTCCACATCCCAGGTGTGCAACACATAGAACGCCTCAGGCAGCCGCCGAGGGATCGCCCAGGCCGTCGTGCACTTCATCTTGAACAGGTGATGCGCCGGGCACTCCACGCGCGGGATGATCCAGTGGATGGCCTTCGCCACCTCCACGTCGTTGATGCTGTACTTTGCCACCAGCACCTGCCACGCCAGCTGCGGCAGCTCACGATGCAGGGCCGCGCGAGTCATGCTGTCCTGTGTCAGCCGCTCCTGCTCAGACAACCCCGCCCCACCGCCGCCGCGGGCCTCAGGGAATCCCGCCTGATACCGCTGCTGCCAGCCTGCCTTCTTGGTCCCATCGATTGTTTCGATGCTCATCACCCTAGCGATTACGTGCCCAACGTCTCTGTATATGGTCATGAATCCCCCTCAATCCCCAGTCCAGTTGCCACCGCCCCGATGGCGCTTATTGTTCTGCCCTGCATAATCCTTCGCTGCGCCCGTCAGGCCTGCCCGCTCGAGCTGCTGGCGCTGCTGATCAATAACCCCCTCTGCCCTACTCAACCGCTGGCGCAACTGGCCAACCATCACCGCCGGCTCCAAGGCCTCGCCGGTCGCCTTGTGCACCAGGCCAGCCCCATGACAGCCCGCGCACTCCATACGGTGGAAGATGCCCTGAATGACGCCCTTGCCCTTGCAGATCTCGCAGCGCCCGAGCGGGATGGTGGTGTTCAAAATTCCTCGACCTCCCAGCCAGCGTTGCGCTTGCCTCGGCGGATCCCCAGGAAGCGGAACGGATACATGGACGCGGCCACCTTCGTCTTCACCCGGGCGTCATCAGTCCACACGCCCTTGACTTCATGCACCTCGAGCTGGCCATCGGCGGCCATCACGAAGAAGTCGGCGGTATAGAACGTCTTATCCGCCAGCCGCAGCTTCACGCCCTCGAACCTGTACCACTGGATTTCCCCGGCCATCAGGCGCTGCTTCAACACCAGGTCATAGGCCGCTTCGGTCCTGTTCATCGTCCCGGCCGGCAACCTGCCGAGGGCCTGCAATCGTGCTAAATGCGCCATCTTCATCCTCTCCCGGTGAAAACACAGGATTCAGCTACAGGCTCCGCTGCTCCTGACTCTGCGTCATCTTGTGAAAATGCAGGAACAGCCGTATTTAGGCCGGTAGCGATGGAAAACCCGCACTCATCAAGCCGGGCATGCCAGAGCGCCAACGCCTCACGGCACCGGTCCATCACATCGCGGGTCAGGTAGGTTTCGGCGGTCTTGCCCAGGCTGTGATTGATCAGCCGCTCACCGATGAAGTAATCCACGCCCAGGTCAGCCAGGCAGTCACGCATCAGCTTGCGCAGGTCATGGCTCGACCACTTGCGACCTGATACCGCGCGGAACATCTCGCTGGCTGAGGTTGCCGAAAGCCGCGAGCCGCCGCGCACAGGGAATACCCAATCAGACTGTGCTCGAGCATCCGGCAACGCTGAGCGATACCGGGCCAGCAACGCGAGCACCTGAGGGGTTAGCGGCAGCGCATGCTGACGGTGTGACTTGTTCTCAGGCAGCACCCATAGGCGCTCGCTACGCGACACGTGCGCCCACTTGGCATGCAAGGTCTCAGTGAGGCGCGTGCCATGAGCCAGCATCATCAACGGAAGCAGCCCCTTCACTGGGTCGCGGTCGAAGGCCTCGGCCAACTGCATGACCAGGTCAGGCAGATCGATTCGCGCCAACTGGGCGGGCTTGCTCAGGATCGGGCTACGGTCGAAGCTCTTGAAGCTCACCGCCGCCATCGGATTGGTCTTGATGCGCTCGGTCTGCTCGGCCAGCAAAAAGGCCTGGCGCAACGCCTGCAACGCCTTCTGCTGTGTGCCAGCCTTCTTGCCGTCCTGCATCATCGGCCACATCAGCTTGTCATCCAGCACACGGCGATCAAGCCGAGAGACCAGCACCTTGCCCAGCGCCGGCACGATGTTCTTACGCACCATCGACCGCGTGCTGCGCTTGTAACTGTCCGAGGTCGCGCGGTTCTGCTCAACCCGCCCCAACCACCACAGCACCACGTCGCCCGTCGTGCGCAACTCGCCAGCCTTCACCGTCCTGGCCCGGGTCATGCCGCCACATACCGATGCGCGCCGCAGCACGTGCACAGCTGCCAGCGGATCCGCTCACCACCGAGCAAGATCAGCGGCATGCCCGTATCCCAGCGACAGCCCAGCAGAAAACACCTTATGCGCATGGTGAAGCCTCCTTCGTGGCCAGCTCGAGCGCGGCCGATGCATCGATATCCGCAGCGATCAGCAGCGGAACGTCATCCCGCAGATCCGTGTACGCAAACGGCAACACACCGCCCGGGCGGGTGATCGTGAAGCGCGCCTCGGGCAGCCGAGTCATCGCCACCGTGTACCCGCTATCCGTAACCCAGAACCCCAGCACCACCTTGCCGTCACGATCGCGCTTCTCGCGCCACTTCGGCTGCTGCGCCCGGTTCCAGTCCAGGCGCTTGGCCTCCAGGGCCCGCTCCTGCTCGGCGTTCAGCAC
>DAITLT010000039.1:0-15988 GCA_036835505.1 Pseudomonas sp. | reverse complement strand
CGGCGGCGTAGTGCGCGCCCGTGCCGTGGCCAAGACCCTTGGGGTTGACCTGGCGATCATCGACAAGCGGCGCGAGAAAGCCAACCACTCCGAAGTGATGCATATCATCGGTGACGTTGAAGGCCGCACCTGCGTACTGGTCGACGACATGGTCGATACCGCCGGCACCCTGTGTCACGCCGCCAAGGCCCTGAAGGATCGCGGCGCCGCCAAGGTGATTGCCTACTGCACCCATCCGGTGTTGTCGGGTCGCGCCATCGAGAACATTGAAAAGTCCGTACTGGACGAACTGGTGGTGACCAACACCATCCCGTTGTTCGCTGCGGCACAAAGTTGTGGCCGCATCCGCCAACTGGATATAGCCCCGATTGTGGCTGAAGCGGTACGCCGCATCAGCAATGAGGAATCGATCAGCGCGATGTTCCGCTAAAGCCCAGGGCTTCAGCACCACGCGCAGAACGAAAAGCGCCCCGCCTCGTGCGGGGCTTTTTGCCCAACCGCCCGAGCGCCGGTCGCAAGCGCTACGGGCGTTGTTGTTATCTGGAGAAACACCATGACTGTTGAATTCACTCTGAATGCTGAAGCGCGTTCCGACCTGGGGAAAGGTGCGAGCCGCCGCCTGCGTCGTCTCGCCAGCCAAGTTCCGGCCGTAATCTACGGCGGTGACAAGGCACCTGCGTCGATCAGCATGCTGGCCAAAGAACTGGCCAAGCTGCTGGAAAACGAAGCGGCTTACAGCCACGTTATCGCCCTGAACGTTGCTGGCGCGGTGGAAACCGTAGTGATCAAGGCCCTGCAGCGTCACCCGGCCAAAGGCCACGTGCTGCACGCTGACTTCGTTCGCGTCGTCGCCGGCCAGAAGCTGACCGCCCACGTACCTCTGCACTTCATCAACCAGGAAACTTCGGTTGGCGTTAAGCAGCAAGGCGGCGAAGTGTCCCACAGCGCCGTAGAAGTTGAAGTTTCCTGCCTGCCGAAAGACCTGCCGGAATTCATCAACGTCGACATGGCTAACGTCGAAGTCGGCCAGATCCTGCACATGTCTGACCTGGTTCTGCCAGCCGGCGTTGAGCTGGTTGCCCTGGCTCACGGCAAAGACCTGCCGGTTGCCAACATCCACGCTTCGCGCGTAGCAAAAGACGCCGAGTAATTTACTCGTCGGCCTAAAGAAGGGCTCCCGTCGTGACTGCCGTCCAACTGATCGTCGGCCTGGGTAATCCAGGCACTGAATACGAACAGACGCGGCATAACGCGGGAGCCCTTTTTGTTGAGCGTCTGGCCGCCAGCCAGAGCGTCAACCTCAGCGCCGAGCGCAAATATTTCGGCCGTGTGGGCAAGTTCAGCCTGCAGGGTCACGATGTTCGTTTATTGATCCCGACCACCTTTATGAATCGCAGCGGCCAGGCCGTTGCCGCGCTGGCAAACTTCTTCCGGATTGCCCCGCAAGCCATATTGGTCGCCCACGACGAACTCGACCTGCCTCCCGGCGTCGCCAAGCTCAAACAGGGCGGCGGGCACGGCGGGCATAACGGGCTGCGCGACATCATCGCGCAACTCGGCAATCAGAATAATTTCTACCGCCTGCGCCTGGGCATTGGCCATCCAGGGCACAGCAGCATGGTCTCCAACTTTGTTCTGGGCCGCGCCCCGCGCAGCGAACAGGATCTGCTGGACACCAGCATCGACGCGGCCCTCGGCGTAGTACCGGAAATACTCGCCGGCGACTGGAGCAAGGCCATGCAACGGCTGCACAGTCAAAAGGCCTGAAACACCCTTATCACTGAATTCAACTCCGCGAGGATTACACCATGGGTTTCAACTGCGGCATCGTCGGCCTGCCCAACGTCGGCAAGTCCACCCTGTTCAACGCCCTCACCAAATCCGGGATCGCGGCCGAGAACTTCCCGTTCTGCACCATCGAACCCAACAGCGGCATCGTGCCAATGCCCGATCCGCGCCTGGATGCCCTGGCTGAAATCGTCAAGCCGGAGCGCGTGCTGCCCACCACCATGGAGTTCGTCGACATCGCCGGCCTGGTGGAAGGCGCCTCGAAGGGCGAAGGCCTGGGCAACAAGTTCCTCGCCAACATCCGCGAGACCGATGCCATTGCCCACGTGGTGCGCTGCTTCAAGGATGACAACGTCATTCACGTCGCCAACAGTGTCGACCCCAAGCGCGACATCGAGATCATCGACCTCGAACTGATCTTCGCCGACCTCGACAGCTGCGAGAAGCAACTGCAGAAGGTCACCCGCAACGCCAAGGGCGGCGACAAAGACGCCGTGGCCCAAAAGGCCCTGCTGGAACGGCTGATCCCGCACTTCAGCGAAGGCAAGCCGGCGCGCACCCTGCTCAAGACCCTGGGCGACGATGAAAAGCAACTGATCAAAGGCTTCCACCTGCTCACCAGCAAGCCGGTCATGTATATCGCCAACGTCGCCGAAGACGGTTTCGACAACAACCCACTGCTCGACGTGGTGCAAGCCATCGCCGACGCCGAGGGCGCGCCTGTCGTGCCGGTGTGCAACAAGATCGAAGCCGAAATCGCCGAACTGGATGATGGCGAAGAGAAGGACATGTTCCTCGAAGCCCTAGGGCTAGAAGAACCTGGCCTCAACCGCGTGATTCGCGCCGGCTATGAACTGCTCAATCTGCAGACCTACTTCACCGCCGGGGTTAAAGAAGTTCGCGCCTGGACCATCAAGGTTGGCGCCACAGCCCCGCAATCGGCCGCCGTGATTCACACCGACTTCGAGAAAGGCTTTATCCGCGCCGAAGTCATCGCCTACGACGATTTCATTCAATTCAAGGGCGAAGCCGGCGCCAAAGAAGCCGGCAAATGGCGCCTGGAAGGTAAGGAATACATCGTCAAAGACGGCGACGTGATGCACTTCCGTTTTAACGTGTAAATCGAAAAATAGATCCTCGCGGATCTAGATGGACATAGAGCCCCTTGAGGAGCGCCGCCTCAAGGGGTTTTTCTTTTTCCGCAAGCCCAGATGGGCACTGAATGCCGTAGCTCATCACGCCTGGCGCACGCGACAAACAGATTTCGCATGATGCATTTGGCTGTCGAAAAGCCTCGGTACAAGATGATTAAGACGCGCCCGTTATCGAGCACATCTCACCCTCTTTCATGGTTTTTCAGCACGTTGCGCCTGGCGCTTGCCTTGTGCTCAGCGCTTTTCAGCGTTCCACATATGGGATCGTGCCTTAATCGATGACACACCAGTATCTGCAACCGAACCGGGTTCGCCGGATGCTTCCAAGGGTTTATCGATGAGGGGAAAAGGCCATGCGCCTCGATCCGCTGAGCAAACTGATTTCCATCGCAGTGGTGCTGCTCTGCGCCGCCGCGCTGCTGACGTCCTGGCACGCCGATCGCTATTACCAGCAGGCCCTGCTTGCGGAGCGCGCGCGCAACGTGGTGGCCGACACCACGGCCGAGCTGTTCAACAGCAACCAGCTGTTGACGCGCCTGGCCCGGCGCTATGTGGCCACCGGTGATGAGCGCTATCGCCAGTCCTATGAGACCGAGCTGCGCCAGACGCGAACCTTCGAAAAGGCCCGAACCACCCTGCTGCAGCATGACCTGACTGAGCAAGAAACCGCCCTGCTGCAACAGGTCGCCCGGCTGCATGAAGCGCAGGCGGCGGTCGAGCTGGCGGCACTGCAGGCGCGCCGCCAGCAGCGCGGCGGGCAGCCCCTTGCCGAAGAGCCCTACATCGAGATGGAACTGGGCGTCAACAACCGCCTGCGCGAGCTGCGCCAGCAGATCTATGGACGCCTGAGTCGGATCGTCCAGGCCTCGGCCCATGTGGCACAACAGGCACAGTGGTTCGCCCTGGGCATGCAGGCGCTGGCCATCATCAGTGTGCTGGCCATGCTGGTCTTCGTGCGCCGTCGACTGATCGCGCCCCTGCTGGAGCTGACCGAGCAGACCCGCCAACTGCAGTGTGGCCAGCGCCTCAGCGGCATCACCCGCCAGCAAGAGCCCAGCGAGATCGGCGACCTCGCTCGCGCCCTGGAGGATTACCGGCAGGTCAACGCCCAGGAACAGCAACGGAGCTGGGTCAAGGAATGCATCAACGAGCTGGGTTTGAAGCTGCAGGCCAGCGGCAACCTGGCGCGCTTCGAGCAAGAGTTGCGCCGGCTCCTCACGGCCCAACTGGGCTGTGTCGAATTGCAGCTGGCCGACAGTGCCGGCGGCCCTCGCACCTGCGCCGCGCCCGTACACTTCTGCCTGCCGCTCTATCACGGCGGCCAGCAACTGGCCACCCTCGAACTGGGCTTCCCGCACAAGCCCCAGGAGCGCCGCCTGCTGCTGCTCGATAGCCTGGCGGAGCCCCTGGGTGGCCTGCTGAGCCTGTTGCAGCAGCGCGAGCAGACCCAGCAACTGCTGGCCGCCCTGGAGGAACGGCAACTGACCCTGGCCGCCACGCAAAGCTGGTATCGCGGCATCGTGCATGCCGCGCCCGACGGCCTGCTGGTATTCGATGAGCAGGGCCGGGTGATCCTGGCCAACACGGAAAGCGAACGGATCTTCACCTATGCGCCGGGCACGCTGCTCGGCCAGCACTTCAAGGCGCTGGTGCCGTCCAGCCAGCGCGAGGTGCTCAGTGGCATCTTGCAGCGTTTTCTCGCCGGCGAACGCCAAGAACGCAGTGAAGCCTTGGCCAGGCGCCTCGATGGCAGCGAGTTTCCCGTCGAAGTACGCCTGTCCGACCTGCCCTCGCTGGACGGCGAGGGGCTGACCCTGTGCGTGGTTATCCGCGACCTCAGCGTGCTCAAGCTCCACGAACGACGCCTGATGCAGGCCCATGAACAGCAGCAGGCCATCTTCACCGCCGCGCCCTATGGCATCGCGCTGGTGCGGGCCGGTTTGATCGTGCAGGCCAACCCGCGCCTGCATGAGCTGTTTGCCTACACCGATGGCCAGTTGCTGCAGCAGAGTCCCGCCATCTGGATTCCCGGCGATCGCCGTGACGAACTGGAGCCGATGATTCGCCAGCGCCTGGCCACAGGCGAAACCTTCCGCCGCGAGGTGCAGGCGCAGCGCCAGGATGGCTCCAGGTTCTGGGCCAGCATCAGCGCACGCGCCGTGCAAGCGCAGGATATTAGCCTCGGTTCGATCTGGATCGTCGAGGACATCACCCTGCAGCAGGCCGCCGCCACCGAAATGCGCGAAGCCCGTGAGCTGGCGGAGGATGCCGCACGGGTGAAGGCCGAGTTCCTGGCCAACATGAGCCACGAGATCCGCACCCCGATGAATGCCGTCATCGGCATGACCCATCTACTGGGGCAGACCGAACTGGACTGGCGCCAGCAGGATTACCTGAACAAGGTGCAGGCCTCCAGCCGCCACCTGCTGGGGGTGATCAACGACATCCTGGACTTTTCCAAGATCGAGGCCGGCAAGCTGGAGCTGGACCTGCAGGACTTCGGCCTCGAGCAACTGCTCGGCGAGGTGGCCGATCAGGTGCGGAGCAAGATCGAGCTCAAGGGCCTGGATCTGTTCTTCGAGGTCGATGAACGCCTGCCGGCACGCCTGCACGGCGACTCGCTGCGCTTGCGCCAGGTGCTGCTCAATTACCTGAGCAACGCGGAGAAATTCACCGAGCGCGGGCATATCCAGGTACAGGTCGGCCTGCTGGAGGCGAACGCCGAGCAACTGCAGGTCGAGTTTCGCGTCAATGACACCGGCATCGGCATGGACGAGGCGCAGTGCGCCCGCCTGTTCCAGGGTTTCCAGCAGGCCGATGCCTCTATTACCCGGCGCTATGGCGGCACCGGCCTGGGCCTGGCGATCGCCAGGCAGCTCAGCGAATTGATGGGCGGCGCGGTCGAGGTAAGCAGCTGTCCGGGCAAGGGCAGCAGTTTCGCCTTCAGCGCCGCTCTGCAGATGGCGGCAGACCAGCAGATGCCTGCGGCAAAGGCCGACACGCCCCTGGAACTGCCACAGTTTCTCGGTGCCCGCGTGCTGCTGGCCGAAGACAACGAACTGAACCAGCAGGTGGCGGCCGAAACCCTGCGTGCCACCGGTTGCCAGGTGGATCTGGCCGCGGACGGACAGCAGGCCCTGGAGCTGTTGGCCCAGCGCCGCTACGACCTGGTGTTCATGGACATGCAGATGCCGGTGCTCGACGGCCTGGCTGCCACCGAGCAGATTCGTCGACGGCCAGAGCTGGCCGACTTGCCGGTCATCGCCATGACCGCCAATGCGCTCAAGCGCGACCGTGACAGCTGCCTGGCCGCGGGGATGAACGACTTCCTCAGCAAACCCTTCGAGCCGAAGGAGCTGTTCGCCGTGCTGCGCCGCTGGCTGAGCGATCACCTGGCGCCGGCCGCCGCGAGCCCTCAGCCGCATACCGCCGAGAACAGCACGCCGGCCTATGACGCGCTGCGCCGCGCCGGGCTGGATAGCGCCGCCGGACTCAAGCGCGTGCTGGGCAAGCAGGCCCTCTATCTGGACTTGCTGCGCAAGTATGTGGGCAGCCAGAGGCCGCTGCTGGAGCAACTGCAGGCGGCCCTGGGCGCACGGAATCTGCTCACCGCCGAGCACCTGGCCCATGCCTGCAAGGGTGTTTCGGCCACCATCGGTGCCCAGCCGGTGGCCGATGCCGCCGCCGCCCTGGAGCAGGCTCTGCAGGAGCGTCGCGAGGCCGACTACGAGGCCTTCCTGCTGGCGCTGGCGGTACCGCTGCGGCAGTTGCTCGATGTGCTTGAGGCACAACTCCCGGCCGAGTCGCAAGACCGCGCCAGCGTCGTCGATCCGGTGCTGCTGCGCTCGGTGAGCGAACGCCTGCATGCCCTGCTCAGCGACAACGACGCCGCCGCCAACCTGTTCCAGCAGCATGCGCAGCTGTTGCGCGGCGTCTGTGCGCGCACCTGCAAGAGCCTGGGCGAGGCTCTCGGGCGTTTCGACTTCGAGCAGGCCCTGGCCGCACTCAATCAGCTCCGCCAGCGCGCGGGCGGCTCGCTCGGGGTGGCCTGAACGCCCCGTCAGAGCGGCTATTCACCAGCCTTCATGACTTTTCAGCGTGCCTTCAGGGCAATTCAGAGCAGCGCGCCGAGCGCCGTGCCGTAATGCCATCACGCCAGCAGCAGGCAGGCAAATGCCCCGCCCTTGCTGCCGATCACCCAGTCGCTTACGGAGAAACGCCCCATGCTCAACGCCCAACGTAAAGCCACCCTGCTGGTGGTCGACGACACCCCTGCCAACCTGACCCTGATCAGCGAACTGCTGGTGGAGCATTATCATGTGCGGGTCGCGACCTCCGGCGAGATCGCCCTGGGCCTGGTGCGCCGCAGCGCTCCCGACCTGATCCTGCTGGACGTGATGATGCCGGACATGGACGGCTACGAAGTCTGCCGCCAGTTGAAGAGCGACCCGCGCACGCAGGACATCCCGATCCTATTCCTGACCGCCAAGCACCAGCCGGACGACGAGCGCAACGGTCTGGAGCTAGGGGCCAACGACTACCTGAGCAAGCCGGTCAACCCGCCCGTGCTGCTGGCCCGCGTGCAAAACCAGCTGCGCCTGAAGGCCGCCACCGACCTGCTGCGCGCGCAGAACGACTTCCTCGACCAGGAAGTGCTGGCCCGCACCCGCGAACTGCAGGCCGTGCATGACGTGACCATCCTGGCGCTGGCCTCGCTGGCCGAGACCCGCGACAACGAAACCGGCAATCACCTGCTGCGCACCCAGCACTATGTGCGGGTACTGGCCGAGCAACTGAGCCTGCACCCGCGTTTCGCCGGCCATCTGGACAAACCCAGCATCGAGCGGCTGTTCAAGTCGGCGCCGCTGCACGATATCGGCAAGGTCGGCATCCCCGACCGCATCCTGCTCAAGCCCGGGCGCTTCACTCCCGAGGAGTTCGCCATCATGCAGCGGCATCCCCGCCTGGGTTATCAGGCGCTGGAGCATGCCGAAGAGCTGCTCGGCCAACCCGTGGCCTTCCTGCAAACCGCCAAGGAGATCGCCCTGTGCCACCACGAGAAATGGGACGGCAGCGGCTACCCGCAGGGGCTGGTGGGCGAGCAGATCCCGGTCAGCGCCCGCCTGATGGCCGTGGCCGATGTCTACGACGCGGTGATCAGCCGGCGCGTGTACAAGCCGGAGATGCCCCACGAGAAGGCCGCTGCCATCATTCGCGATGGCAGCGGCACGCACTTCGACCCGGCTGTGGTGGAGGCCTTTCTGGCTCTTCAGCAAGACTTCAAGCAGATCGCGGCACGCTATGCCGACGATGACGAGAGCCTGCGCCACAAGGTCGACTACCAGGAGCTGGTGGGCATGGAGGCCGGCCATGCGCAGTGAATGGTTCCGCCACGCTTGGCGCCGTAGCCCCGAGGATGTCGCAATGCCCCTGGCAATCACCCACGCCACGACCATTCGGCGCCTGAGCAACCTGGCCCTGCTGGCCTTCATCGGCCTGTCCGTAGGGGGCCAGGCCCAGAGCGTTGCCACCCGCCTGCTGGCAAGGGTGCGGGCCGCTCGCCTGGATTACCAGGGCACCTGCATCCAGCTCACCTGCAGTATCGGCCTAGCCCGTTGGCACGGCCCGCAGGACAGCCTGAAAGCGCTGCTCAACCGCGCCGACGCCTTGCTCTATCAAGCCAAACAACAGGGCCGCGATCGCGCCATCGGCGAACCGTCGCGCCCGCCGGCACAGCTTCCGGTTTGCGCCTGATGCCTGCCACCACGCCACAGCCCAAGAGACTCTTAGCATGATTACCAATGAAACCGTTTTCCTCGTCGTCGACGATGCCGACACCATGCGCAAGATCAACAGCAGCCAACTGGAACTGCTGGGGGCGCGCAAGATCCTGCTCGCCAACAACGGTATGGAAGCCCTGGCCATACTCCGGGCTCGGCGTGTCAACGTGATCGTTTCCGACTGGAACATGCCGGTGATGGATGGCCTGGCGCTGCTGCGCGAAGTACGGCGCGATCCACAACTGGCACACCTGCCGTTCATCATGGTGACCGCCGAATGCGCACGCAGCCAGATTGCCGACGCCATCGACGCCGGCGTCAGCAGCATTTTGATCAAGCCCTATAGCGCGCAGGATCTGGCGCAGCACATCGCCCGCGCCATGCAGCATCGTCCGCAGGTGCAGACAATAACGACAGGTACGGATGAGCAGGCCGTGGTCATTGAGCCTAAGGACAAGCGCCCCACGCTGCTGGTGGTCGACGACGTGCCAGACAA
Organism: Pseudomonas sp.; assembly: GCA_036835505.1. Lineage (GTDB taxonomy): Bacteria > Pseudomonadota > Gammaproteobacteria > Pseudomonadales > Pseudomonadaceae > Aquipseudomonas. The sequence continues at coordinate 6,770 of DAITLT010000039.1, read as the reverse complement.
TCTGACCCTGATCGCCGGCTTGTTCATGCAGGATTACCGCGTGCGAGTCGCCCAGGACGGGCGTACCGCCTTGTCCATCTGCACCTCGCAGACACCGCCTGATCTGCTTCTGCTGGACGTGATGATGCCCAACATGGACGGCTTCGAGCTGGCCAGCCAGCTGCGCAGCCACCCGCAGGCGAGCAAGATCCCCTTGATCTTCATCACCGCACTCAGCGATCCGGGCGCGCAGATCCGTGCGCTGGAACTGGGCGCGATCAACTTCGTCAGCAAGCCGATCGATCCCGACCTGCTGCGCCTGCGCGTGGTCAACCTGTTGCGCCATGTCGAGCAGCACAAGACGCTGCAGGCCGACTACGACAACATGCTGGAGCTGGCCCGCCTGCGCGAGGAAGTGGCGCAGATCTCCCAGCACGACCTCAAGGCACCGCTCAGCGGCATGCTCGGCCTGACTCAGGGCCTGCTCAATGGCGGCAACCTGTTGCCACGCCAGGCTGAGCTGCTGCACCTGCTGCAGGACAACTGCCTGCAGGTGCTGGACATGCTCAGGCTGTCTGCCGTGCTGTACCAGATCGAGACCGGACGCTTTCAGCTGCAGGCCGAGCCTGTGGACATCCTGCCGCTGTTGCGGGGCCTGGTCGAAGCGGCGCGGGAAACCTACCTGGCCAAACGCCTGACCATCGAACTGCTGGTGGCCGACGGCAGCGAACTGCAGGCGCCAAGGGTACAAGGCGATGCCCTGCTGTGTTATTCGCTGCTCAACAATCTGCTGAAGAACGCCTGCGAGGCAGCGCCCGAAGGCACCCGGATTCGGCTAGCGCTGAGCGACGCGCAAACGGTCGCAATCAGCCTGGAAAACCAGCCGGCCGTGCCGGCCCAGTTTCGCCCGCAGTTCTTCGCCAAGCATGCCAGCTTTGGCAAGGTCGGCGGCAACGGCCTGGGCACCTACTCGGCCAAGCTGCTGGCCGAGGCGCAACAGGGCAGCCTGCACCTGGAGGTGGACGAAGCGGTCAATCTGACCCGCCTGCAATTGCGCCTGCCAGGGCGGCCGGCGCTACCAGCCTGGAGTTGATTCCCTAGTTTGACGGCACAACTGCTGCTGCCCCACCTCGTTATCCAGCAGATAGAGATCGTCACTCAGGCGACGGAGCCTAACACTCAGCTCCGCGCCTTGCCCAAGGACGGCCAGGTGAGCCATGGGCAACTGCTTGCCGCTCAGATTGTCACTCTCGCTGGCGCCACTGTGGTCGACCTTGAGCAGCAAGCGTTGGCCGCGTAGACGGTAGCTGAAGGCAACATCGCGGTGCATCTGGCCGTTGAGCATCTGGTCGCTAGCCAGCAGGCGCGCGAGGATGCGCAGGTGCCCGCGGCCATCGGCACTCAAGCCAAGACTGAAGCGTGTGGACAGCCAGCGCTCACCGCCGGTCTGGTCGGTTATCCATTGCGCACCCTGACCGGTACACCAGAGATCAATCCCGGCGTTGTGCTGCGCCCAGTAGCTGCCCAACCAGGCGCTGAGGCCGATCAGCAGCCCGCCCAGCAGTAGGCTCGAGCGTTTAATGAGCCGGCGCATGGGCATAACCTCCGACACAATGGCTGGTGCTGTCCTGCAGCGGCGCATCACAAATCACGCCCATGAATTCATCCCGCCCGAGCAGGTACAGGTGTAACTCGGTGGTTGATAAACGCTCAAGCGCCGCCACTTGCCGCGCCTGTTCAACCCAGGTTTCGAGTTGCTCGTCCGCAGGCACAGAGCGCCTATCGGTCCAGTGAATCAACAACCCCGGCCGCACCAAGGGAGGCATAAACGCAAGAGACTCCACCGCTACAGTGCGCTGTTGCCAATGCGCCGCAATGAAAAAAGACGCCAGGCATAACACGCCAATCACACCGCCTTGCAGCCAGGGAATGGCCTTGCTGGACGCAGCGCCTCGGGGCGGGTCGCACACGGGGGCAGGCCTTGCCGAGTCGAGCACAGGGGCTGGCTGTGCCACCTCGGCCTGAATAGAGGAAGGCGTGCCGACCCGCTCGTCGCTCTCGGTGAGGAGCGGGGCAGCTGCAACCCCGGTGGCCGCCAGGGGCGTGTCGCCGTCATCGCCGATTTCCTGCAGTGGCACACCGTCACTCAATTTGTAGCCAATACGCGGCAAGGTAATGATGTACTCACGACCCGGCTGCAATTTCTCCAGCGCCAGCCGCAGTTGACGCACAACTTGAGCCAGGCTGTTGTCGGTCACCTCAAGGCCGAATTGCCCCCACGCGCCCTCCATCAAGTCGCGTTTGCGCACCACCGCGCCCCTGGCCCGCACAAGCTGCGCCAGGCAGCTACTGGCAATAGCGCCCAGGCGCATGGCCTCGGCGTCCTTGTCATGCACGGACTGGAGGAGGTAATTGTCCTCGTCAAAAACGATCTGCTCATCAAGTAAGAAACGGCTCACGTCACGCTCTCTCCCACATTCTTCTTGATGACGCCATCGGCAAGACACATAGCTTATGCATCATGGCCCCAGAGAATATCAACCGTCCAATTTCAACCGAATGCCTTGACCGCATAAAGTGGCTTGTCGGCAGTTTGCATGACGGCCTTGCGGATTTTGAGCACAACCGTCTGCAAAATGGGGGTTATTAACCGGGCAACTTTTTGTTTGCCCTGAATACAAGCCCACGTAAATCGACCAACAACTTGAGCAACTCGGCAAACCGCTCTATTCTTCCCGACACGCAAGACCTTAGAATCATCAGGCAATTGCGATTTAACCCGCAGAGACCGTAGCAGCAAGGCGGCAAGCCTTGCGTTGTCATCTGCCCATTATCAGCAACGGAATACCACGTGACGAAAGACGAACTGCGCGCAGAACTTGAGCGCCAGGCGCAACGTTACAAGGACGTATACGGCGGGGAAGTTATTACCTACGCCGCTCAACCGGATCCCGAGCGTAAGCCTTGGCGCAAGAAGGCCAGCCTACTTGATCAGGCCTTCCAGCAAGAGCTGGATAAAATTGAAAAAGCCCGCCTGGCGGAATAACCGCTCAAGCCCACGGCCGTATTGATTAGCCCACTGACTTAATCCGCGACTGATGTCGTGCATTAAGTACCCCTGCATCCATATAAACCGAGCGGATTAACCGGTTATTTACAGGCCCGACAACGGCCGTCGGGCCTGTCGGCCTTTAATCGCGGAAGTTATTGAACTGCAGCGGCATGCCAAAATCGCGGGCACGCAGCGCGGCGATGGCTTCTTGCAGATCGTCGCGCTTCTTGCCGCTGATGCGCACCTGCTCGCCCTGGATGGCGGCCTGCACCTTGAGCTTGGCGTCTTTAACATGGGCGACGATCTTCTTCGCCAGCTCCTTGTCGATGCCTTCGCGCAAGGTGGCTTCCTGCTTCATCACCTTGCCGGAGGCATAGGCGTCCTTGTACTCCAGGCACTGCACGTCGATTTTGCGCTTGATCAGCGCCTGTTCGAGGATGGGCTTCATTTGTTCGAGAATGAAATCGGCATCACCGGTCATGTTCACGGTCAGCTCTTTGACTTCAAAACTGCCTTTACCACGCAGGTCGAAACGGCGTTCCAGCTCTTTGCTGGCGTTTTCAAGGGCATTGGTGACTTCGTGTTTGTCCAGCTCGGACACCACGTCGAACGAGGGCATGGGAGTTCTCCAGATAAAATGACCAGATAAAAGGCGCGACCAGCATCACGGACGGAAGGCGCCTTGACGACGAAAATGCGGCATTATTATAACCATTCAGCAACACACCGCCCGGCTATGTACCGGCGCCCATCGTCCTGCTTGCGAGCCTGCCCTTAATGCCCAACCCCCATCTCAGCATCCTGGTGGTGGACGACACCAAGTTCTCCAGTGCCATCATTGGCCGCGCCCTGACCCTGGCCGGTTATCTCGATGTACGCTTTGCCAGCAGCGCCCTGGACGGTCTCAAACTGCTCGAGGAGCGCCCCGCCAGCGTGTTGCTGGCCGACTGGATGATGCCGGAGATCGACGGCCTAGAACTGACCAGCCGGGTGCGTCAGCTGGACGAAACCACCCATCACTACACCTACATCATCCTGCTCACCGGCCGTGAGGGCGAAAACGTCCTCGGCGAGGCGTTCGAGCGCGGCGTCGATGACTTCATCAACAAGGCCGTGATGCATGAGCAACTGGTGCCGCGGGTGTATGCCGCCGACCGCCTGTGCAACACCCTGCAGCGCCTGCTGCAGGAAAACCACCTGCTGACCCAGAACATCAACAGCCTGGAACAGCGCAACCTGGTCGACCCGTTGACCGGCCTGGGCAATGCCCGCTACCTGCAGCAGAAGATGCTCGACAGCCTGCGCCAGCTGGAGTCCCGCGGCGGCGCGCTGTGCTATCTGCTGATCGGCCTGGACGAGGTGCAACACCTGCGCGAGCAGCATGGCGATGAGTTCTACCACGAGCTGTTGCGTAGCGTGGCCCGGCGCCTGCAGCAGCATGTGCGACCGCTGGATGTGCTGACTCGCCTGGACGACCACCACTTCGGCCTGCTGACCCTGCCGAGCGATTTGCAGGAATGCTCGCCGACCAGCTTCCGTCGCCTGCACGAGGGCCTCAACCTCAAGGCATTCAAAACCAGCGAGGGCTTTATCTCCCTCAAGGCCGGCATCAGCCTGGTGGGCATGGACGCCCAGTCGCTGCCGGTCACGCCCGATACACTCCTTGAGCGTGCCAGCGCGCTGCTGCCTGAGGCCTGCAGCAGCGGGCGGATCAACGCCGTGCGCCTGCCCAAGGCGCAATAGCTCGTGACCTGGCATGTGCTCGGCGCCGGCAGCCTGGGCAGCCTGTGGGCCACGCGCCTGGCGCGGGCCGGGCTGCCGGTGCGCCTGATCCTGCGCAACCCGGCACGCCTGGCCGCCTACCAGCAGGCCGGTGGCCTGACCCTGATCGAGGCGCAGCAGAGCAGCTTCTACCCGCTGCCCGCCGAAACCCTCGACGCCCACCCACCGATTCAGCGCCTGCTGCTGGCGTGCAAAGCCTATGACGCCGAAGCGGCCGTTGCCCGCCTGGCGCCACGCCTGTTGCCCGGTGCCGAGCTGATCCTGCTGCAGAACGGCCTGGGCAGTCAGGCGGCGGTGGCCGCCCTGGTGCCACAGGCACGCTGCATTCTCGCCGCCAGCACCGAAGGCGCCTTCCGCCATCAGGACTTCAGCGTCACCTTTGCCGGCCAAGGCAGCACCTGGCTTGGCGATCCATTGCCGGCCAGCCCGCCACTGTGGCTGGAACAACTGACCGCTGCGGGCATTCCCCATCAGTGGAGCACTGAGATCAACAGCAAGCTGTGGCGCAAACTGGCCCTCAACTGCGCGATCAACCCACTGACCGTGCTGCACGACTGCCGCAACGGCGAGCTACGCCAGCATGCCGATGAGCTCAGCGAACTCTGCACCGAGCTCGCCGCGCTGTTACGTAGCAGCGGCCACGCCTGCCCGACGCACGAACTGCACGCCGAAGTGCAACGGGTGATTGAGGCCACGGCGGCCAATTACTCCTCCATGCACCAGGATGTGGCCGCCGGTCGGCGCAGCGAAATTGCCTATCTGCTGGGCTACGCCTGCCACGCCGCGCAACGCCAACAGCAGGCCGTACCGCACCTGCAAGCCCTGCACCAACGCCTGCGCGCCCACCTCGAGGCGCGCGGTTTGCCCAGCAGCTAGCCGCCGCGCTACCCTGCCCCGCTCATCTTCCCTGCCGACAGGCCAGCCATGTCCCTGCGCCAGCGCCTCGAAAATCTCACCGTCAGCCGCAAACTGCTGGCCGCCCTGCTGGTATTGCTGGCCACCGTCTTGCTGGTGGCCAACCTGGCGTTTATCAGCGCGGCCTACTGGATCGCCCGAGAAAACACCGCGCCACTGGCTCTGCACAGCCTCGGCCGGCTGATTGCCACACCGGCCCTGAGCCGCGAAGCCCTGGCCTCGCCAGCCCAGGCCGCGGCCTTGCTCGACAGCCTGGAAAGCTACACCAGCGTGCGCGCCGCCGCCCTCTACGACAGCCACGGGCAACGCCTGGCGCAATTGCCGCGCGGCGAGAAACTGCAGTTGCCAGAGCGTGTGGAACACCTGGAGAAGTGGCGGCACGCCGACTTTCGCGCCTCACAATTGATTAGCCTGCCCCAGTCCGACCGAGCCCCCGGCCACTTGTTGCTGGTCGCCTCCAGCCAGCTACCGGAGGGCTTTTATCGCGGCATCCTGACCGCCAGCCTGGTGATTCTCGCGTTCAGCCTGCTGCTCTGGCTGTTGGTGGCACGCCAGATCAAGCGCCTGGTCACCCGGCCGATCCGCCGCCTGGAAGAGCTGTCCCGTCAGGTAACCCGTGAAGAGAACTACGCCCTGCGCGCCCGGCGCGGCAACAACGACGAACTCGGCCGCCTGGCCGAAGCCTTCAACACCATGCTCGGCCGCATGCAGGCCCGCGAACAGGAGCTCAAACGCGCCCGCGACGAGGCCCAGGCGGCCAGCGAACAGGCCCGCCAACTGACCAAGGAAACCCGCCACGCCAACCGCAAGCTGGAAATGGAAGTGCAGGTGCGCAGCAAGATCGAGAAAAAGCTCACCGGCTTTCAGAACTACCTCAACAGCATCATCAACTCCATGCCCTCGGCCCTGATTGCCCTGGATGAGCAACTCTATGTCAGCCAATGGAACCAACAGGCCAGCCAACTCTCCGGCACCCGCCTGGATGCCGCCCTGAACCAGCCGGTGTTTCTCGCCTTCCCGCCGCTCAAGCCGTTTCTCAACC
>DAITLT010000038.1:0-16007 GCA_036835505.1 Pseudomonas sp. | reverse complement strand
CATGGGTCTGGCCACCGGTCATGAAGCGCAACTTGGCGGCATGGTTGACCACCTGATCCATGGCCACGGTGATGAAGTTCATCAGCATGATTTCAGCGACTGGGCGCATGCCGCCCAAGGCCGCACCGACGGCAGCGCCCATGATCGCCTGCTCGGCGATCGGCGTGGAACGCACGCGCTCGGTACCGAAGCTGTTGGACAACCCGGCGGTGCACTTGAACACGCCGCCGCCCTGCGGGTCGGCGACATCCTCACCGAGCACCACCACCGACCTATCGATTTCCATTGCGTGGTGCAGGGCCATGGCAATGGCCTGGGACATGTTCATGCGCTTGGCTTTGACGGCAGTCATGCGCGCTTCTCCTCGGCATAGACGTCCCGGCTCAGCTCGGACACGTCGGGATAGGGGCTGGCCAGACCGAACTCGACGGCCTCTTCGAAATCGTCGGCATTGGTTTTTTCAAGGGTGCTGAGTTGCGCGTCGCTGGCATGCCCGTACTCGATCAGCCAGGCGCGATAGGCCGGCATCGGATCGGCGGCAATCGCAGCAGCCATTTCGGCCTTGTCGATGTAATGACTGTCATCGCCCAGCAGGTGACCGCGAAAGCGGAACGTCTTGGCTTCCAGCAGGGTTGGCCCCAACCCAGCGCGGGCGCGCTCGATGGCCTCGCGCGCAGCGCCCCACATCTCCAGGGCATCGTTGCCGTTGCACTGGATGCCATGCATGCCGTAGGCGATGGCGCGGTCGACGATGTGCCGCGCGCCGGTGCCGTATTCGTACTTGGTGTGCTCGGCATAGCCGTTGTTCTGGCAGACGAACACCACCGGCAGCTTCCACACCGAAGCCAGGTTCAACGCCTCGTGGAAGGCGCCGATGTTGGTCGCGCCGTCGCCGAAGTTGCACACCGTGACCTGGCCGCTGTTCTTCAGCTGTGCCGCCCAGGCCAGCCCGTTGGCGATCGGCAGACCGGAGCCGACCACGCCGGTGGTCACCGGCAAGCCGGAGGCCAGGTGGGTGATATGCATCGGCCCGCCCTTGCCTTTGCAGGTACCGGTGGCACGGCCCATGAACTCGGCGACGAAGGGCCGCAATGGAATGCCCTTGGCCAGTTGGTCGTGAATACCGCGATAGGTGGTGATGACGTAGTCATCGGCCCGCAGGTTGACCGAGATCGCCGCCGGAATGATTTCCTGACCGCGCGTGGAGTAGTACGGCGAGGCGATCTGCCCGGCCTTGATCAATTCGATGAAGCGGTCGTCGGCCGTCTTGATCAGGTTGGCCCTGCGGTAGATATCCAGCAACACCGCGCAATCCGGGGATTTGGCCTCAGCCATGGTGACCTCACATGTTCGTGACTTGTTGTGGTGAAAAGCCAGACCCGCAGGCCTGCCATGGGGACAATCTAAAACAAACCAAAATAAAAACCAACAAGGAAGTTTGTTTTTAATAAAATAAATATTCACCTCGCCTCGCCCGTGATACGTCAGGCTCGGCAACGGCCTCGCAAAAGATCTTAGGGAGTCAAAATTTCCTGCAACTCGAAAATGTTGCCATCGGGATCGCGACCGTAGGTCGCCTTGGATGCGCCGAAGTCCTGAGGCGGGCAATGAAACGCCACCCCCGCCTCACGCATACGCCGATAGACCGCGTCGATATCGCCGACATCCAGGCAGATGTGCGTCAATCCGTAGTGATGCACCGGGCGCGCTGGATCATGCGCAGGCGCAGACGGCAGGCTGAACTGGAACAACTCGATGCACAGACCCGGCCCTTGCAGCATGACCGTGGTGGCGGAGCAGTCGTCCAGCCCCAGCACCCGATTGACCATGCCAGTGCCGGCCGGCCAAGCGGTACGGTTGATTTCCTTGAACCCGAGCAGGTCGCAGTAGAACGCCTGCAAACGTGGCAGATCCGGCGTGGATATGGCGACGTGGTGAACGCAATTGAGCATGGGCGAGAGTCCTCTGGCGACCACCACCTCCCGGATCGCTGAACACCCGGGAGGCCGCACGGCAGCGCGCTGCGCTAGCCGATGGTTTCCGCGTTGTCGATGATCAACTGGGTACCGTTGACGTAGCGCGACTCGTCGGAAGCGAGGAACAGCACCATGTTGGCGACGTCGATCGGCTGGCCCTGACCGTGGGTCTGCACCTGCTGCAACGCCCCGCTGCCCTGCTCGATCTCGCGCTGCGCGGCAGCGGTCATCGGCGTCTCGTGAGCCCCCGGCAGAATCGAGTTGCAGCGGATGTTGTAGCCCTTGTCGCGGCAGTGAATCGCCACGCTGCGGGTCATCGACAGGATGGCTCCCTTGGCCGCCGAGTAGGCGATGATTTCACCGATGCCCTTGATCGCGCCGATCGAGGAAATATTGATGATCGAGCCACCACCGGTTTCCTTCATCGCCTGCACGGCGTACTTGCAGCCCAGGAAGGTGCCTTCCGACATGATCTGGTTGACGAAGCGGAACTGCTCCAGGCTGATGTCCTCGACGTTGGCGAACACCACCACACCGGCGTTGTTGACCAGCACATCGAGGCGACCAAAGTGTTTGAGAGTCGCTGCTACGACCGCCTGCCATTGCTGCTCGTCGCGCACGTCATGCTTGAAGAACAGCGCACCCGGAATCTCCTCGGCGACCTTGCGCCCCAGTTCTTCATTGACGTCGGTCAGCACCACGCGTGCGCCTTCGGCGGCCAGCAGGCGCGCATCGGCGGCCCCCAGTCCCGAGGCTGCGCCAGTGATCAAAATGACTTTCCCTGCAACTCGTCCCATTTGAAGCTCCCCCGGCCCGGCGGATGGATGTCCGCCGCGCCCTGCTATGAGTGGTAAGCCGATCAGTTGATGACCGGAGGCTCGACGGTGCCGACGGAGGACACCGCGTACTTGCGTACATCCAGGCTGGGCATGCCGATATCCGCGACCTGTTTGAGGAAGGTGGTGATATGCGGTGACTGCAGGTGCTGGCTGAGCGCAGCCTCGGACTCCCATTCTTCGCTGATCCACACCACGTTGGGGATATGCACGTCGACGGCGAAGGCATACAGGCGGCAACCCGGCTCGGCACGGGTGCCTTCGATCGCGCCTGCGGCGGCGGCCAGGTAATCGTTGATACGGCTGGCTTCGATTTCCAGGCGTGCGGTAATTGCGACAATGCTCATTGAGGCTTCCTTACTCTTGTTGTTGTGACCCGCGAACATGCTGGTGGGCGGCTCTGGCGTCGCCCACCGGGGCCCATCAGATACGTCCGCCGATGTAGTCGTTGATCACTTCGTGATAACGGCGCACACGTGATTCCTGATCGGCCAGGTACGAGTCGCTATAGCCGCGCGAATGAAAACCGCGCTGCTGGGCAACAGCCACACTGAGATCCTGATCGGCGACAAAGCCCATGGACTGCTCACCGTGCTTGAACACCTCATGCGGACCCGGCTTCAGCGGCAGCATGCCGAGCGGCGTACCCACTTCGGTTTCGCCCTTGGCCGGACGGACGAAGTACCAATGGTCGAACAGGCACTTCTCGGGATCGGTCGGGTGCGGCATTGGCCGCAGGATCTGGTAGGACTCGGCCGCCATGGTGAAGGACATGTTGGGAAACAGGGTGTAGTGGTAGTAATCGCTGAGCTGGTCATCGGTCAGGTTGGCGTACTGGCCATAACCGCGCGCCTCACCGAGCGCACGCTTCTGCTTTTGCATGGCAAGGCGCACATCGCCGGCGCGACCTTCAAAGTCTTCCGGGTTCAAGCCCCAGCCACGCATGATATCGTCCAGCGGCGCCTGCACCTTCTTCGACTTGCCGATGCCGGACGGCAGCGAGCCTTTCATCAGCATGCGGCTATGGCCGTTGCGATAAACCTCGAAGGTCGTGTTCTCGTAGGAGTCGTCGATGTGCGTGGCCAGCTCACGATGCAGCGAGGTAACGTGATAGGCCTCGTTGAAGTTGTCCTGGATAACCTTCCAGTTGCATTTGACTTCGCCGGTCAGGTGCATGACCCGAACCATCTTGTCCATCTCATAGGCTTCCAACTGCTCGGCGACCACGCCCAGGGACTCACGAAGGGACGGCGCAGTAGGGAACATGTTGAACCACACCAGGCCGCCGAACACTTCGCAGCGCAGTTCCTTGAGGTGCAGCTTGCCTACCGGGTTGCCCTGGGAGAAGTTTTCCGAGTCCTTGGCGATCAGCAGACTGCCGTTCAGGCCGTAACACCAGCTGTGGTAATTGCACACCAGGCGTTTGACCTTGGTCTCTTCGCACTGAACCATGCGATTGCCGCGATGCTGGCAGACGTTGTAAAAGGCGCGGATGTTGCCCTCGTCGTCACGCAGCATGAGGATCGACTCGGTGCCGATTTGCGCGGTGATCACGCAGCCCGGTTCTGGCAGCTGGGCCAGGGTACCGCCGACATGCCAGGTACGGGTCCACATCTGGTCCCATTCCTTCTGCATGAACTCCTTGGAGTAGTAGCGGTCACCGGTGATCGGATCACCGCGCAGAAAATCCTTGTCGACCAGGGCTTGCTGGGTGCGTTCAACCAGAGAAAGTTGCATGTCTTTATCTCCTGTCTGCCGCTGCGCATGGCCGCGGCACTTCTTGTTATTTGGCAAAGAACCAATCAGGCGCACAAGCCACGTCGGCTCAAGGCACCAGTTTCAATTGGTAGGCGATATCTTCGCGGCCACGGCAACCCTGTCGCTGGTAGGCGGCAAACACACCATCGCTGCGACCGCTGTAGGGCCAACAGGCGTTCCAGTCCATGACCAGATCACGGGAGTACATACGCCAGACCCCGTCGCGCTTTTCCCAGACATCCAGGTAGCGCATGTTGTCCGGGCAATTGATCAATTGGCCATCCGGGAAACTCGCGGCGGCATTGCCGAGCATGTAGGACTCGGCCAGAGCGCGGGTTTCGCTCTGCAGCTGAATATCGATGGTGGCGAAACGGTGCCAGCCCATCACCAGGTTGTCCTCGATGAAGGGGATGTCGTAGTCGCAGAAATCCCAGGCGTTGCCGGCGAAGATGCCGAAGTCGACTACGCCATCCGGGTGGAAGGTGGACTTCAGCAGATCCAGATCACAGCGATCCACGGCCTGGCAGTAGCGCGCCATCTGATCGAGGATGGCCTGGTGATCGGCGACCGCCTGAATGCGCTTGGAGAGGCTCATGGCTATTCCCCCAGCAACGCATAGACCGGGTCGGTTTGGTCGCGCTTGCCGCGCAGGGTGATCAGGCCAAACAGGCCCTCGTCCCAGACTGCAGTAGTGGCATGGCTCATGTTCCAGTCGTGGACGAATATCCGTTGGGCGATCTTCCACTGCCCGTCTTCCTGGCGGTAGCTATCGAGGTAACGACCACCGATCAGGCGATCGACCTTGTTGCCGTCCTCGATCACCGTACTGACGTTGATCATGTAGACCTCGCCGATCGCGGTGTTACCGGTGACCTCGAAATACTCGTTGGATACGGACGTAAAGCTGCGCTCCAGTGCTGCATCGGCGGTGGTCACGGCAACCACAAAGCCTTTGGCCGAGCCTTGATGCGCGCCACAATCGACTTCGGCATCGTCGGTCCACAGCGACACCATCAGACAGCGATCCATGCGATCGAGCGCACGGGCAAAACGGGCATTGAGCGAATGCAGGGCCTGCTTCGCCTCCACCTGCTCGAGAATTTCCAGATCAGACTTCTGGTTCATTGTGCCTCCAACCTTGTTCTTGGATTTATATGGGTTCTGCGGGCAGCTCACAGGCACAGCCTTCGCAGCGCATCGCTTAATAACCTTTGTTCGGGTAGGGAAAAATTACGCCCAGCAACAAAACAAGTCAAACTGTTTTTAATTTAAAATAACGACTGATGCTGACTGGCATGGCGTCCCGCCGCACGACCAAAGAACGAGCCTTGGCCCAGGCTCATGCCGCTTGCGTAGCTCTTGCCAGTCTGGGCGAAATGCGCACTGCAGGCACCCGCCGCATAGAGTCCGGGAATCGTCTTGCCGTGGTCGTCGATGACCTGCGCATGGCGGTTAGTCCTCAACCCGCCTAGGGTCATGAACAGATAGATCGACTTGTTGAAGGAGATATCAAACGCCGCGAACGGGCCCTGATCCAGCGGCTTGAGCCAGTCGCTGTGTTTGTGCAACAGCCGATCTTCGCCCCGCCGGACATCGGCGTTGTATTGCTCAAGCGTGCGCACCAGCGAACCTGCCGGCAGCTTCAGGCCGGCCTCCATTTCCGCGACCGTGTCCCAGCCATCGATCAGCGCATGCTGGGCGGAGGTGATTTCCGGATAGGCAAAAATCTCGGCATCGAGGATCAGATAAGCAGTCTGCTCAGGCTGCTCCATGATGCAGGAGGCCGTCCGCCCGTGGTACGCATCCTCGGCGACGAAACGCTCGCCGTTGCGGTTGACCAGGATGCCCTTGATCAGCTGACCCGGCGGATAGATCGACGCCGTGGCGATGATCCCGCCCATCGCCTGGGTTGCAGCGCCAACGCCCACACCCAGTTCGATACCCGCGCCATCATTACTGGGGATGCCCAGCGGCACGGCGCTGTCGCTCATCAACGGAACATGGCGGCGAACCATGTCCTGGTTGAGGTTGAAACCACCGGAGGCGATCACCACCCCCTTGCGTGCACGAATACTGATCTGCCGGCCATCGCAGCGAGCGACGGCCCCCACTACCCTGCCCTGGTCATCCTGGATCAGCTCGCGCACCGCGCAATCGTAGATCGCCGGCACCTTCTCCTCCGCGCAACGCGCCAGGATTGCCTTCATTGCCTCGGCGCCAGCGTTCTCGCCGATGCCCGCCACCTTGTGACCGCGCGGTGCGGGCCGGGCAATCAGGTGATACGGCCAGACCTTCTCGTTGCCGGTACTGAACAGGCACTCGGTGGTATTGAGAAACACCGCCTTGCCCTTGAAGCTGCTGCGTTCGAAAGGCACGCCGAGCGACTCCAGCCAGTCGAAGTGGGCCACGCTGCCCATGCAGAAATCACGCACGGCCTGCTTGTCGTCGCTTTCGGTGGAGGCTGCGAGAAACTTGTACATCTCCTCGGCCTCATCCTCATAACCACAGGCCTGCTGCACCGCCGTGCCGCCGCCCAGGTAGAAGATCCCCGACGACGTAGCACTGGCGCCGCCACCACCGCTGGCCCGCTCCAGCACCAGCACTTCGCTGCCGGCCCGTTGCGCTTCCAAAGCCGCGCAAGCACCGGCGATCCCGTAACCCACGACCACCACATCGGCGCTGTAATCCCATGTACCCGAATGTTCGGCAAGCTTCATGAGGCGGCTCCTTAATAAGCGATCAAATTTAATAAGCGATCAAAGGCGCACCAGCACTTTGCCGGTATTGCGCCCCTCGAAAAGACTGTTGAAGGCATCGAGGCTGTTTTCCAGGCCCTCGACGACCTGCTCGCGGAAGTGGATCTGGCCGGACTCCAGCCATTCGCGCATCTGCGCGATACCTTCGGGGAAACGACCGAAATAGTCGCGAATGAGGAAGCCCTCGAAGCGCGCGCTATGCACCAGAATCTGCCACAGGTTGTACGGACCGGGCACCGGCACCGTACTGTTGTAGCTGGCAATCGCGCCGCAGAACACAATCCGCGCGCGATCCCTGATGTTCATCAGCGCCGCATCCAGCATCGCGCCGCCGACGTTGTCGAAATAGATGTCGACGCCTTCCGGACAGGCCTGCGCGATCGCCTTAGACAGGTTATCGGCGGTGCGGTAATTGATCGCCGCATCGAAACCCAACTCATCGACGATCCACCGGCACTTCTCTTCACTGCCGGCCAGCCCCACCACCCGGCAGCCCTTGATGCGGGCAATCTGTCCGACCAGCGAACCGACCGCACCGGCGGCGGCGCTGACCAGCACGGTCTCCCCCGCTTGCGGCCGGCCGACGTCGAGCAGGGCGAAATAAGCGGTCAGACCGACCGCGCCAAAGACACTCAGGTAATGCTGCTCGGCATCGCCCGCGGCCAGTTCGATACGCCCCAAGGCGCCCCCTTCGGCCAGCGAGAAGTCCTCCCATGCATTAAGACCCAGTGCCAGATCGCCCGGTTTGAATGACGGGTGACGACTTTCCACCACCTCGCCCAGCGTGGTGCTGCGCACCGCCTCCCCCAGCGCAATCGGTGGCAGGTAGCTGGGACGGTCGGACATCCAGTCGCGGATCGCCGGGTCGATCGACAGGTAGCGATTGCGCACCCGCACCTGTCCCTGGGCCAATGCCGGCATCGCTTGCACTTCCAGCGGCACATCCTCCGGCGTAGCCATGCCGCAAGGGCGACTGCGCAGGATCAGACGGCGGTTCATGGCATTCATACAGCCTCCAATTCAGGACAGCAGGCCGATATCGCCCTGGTTGTGCAGCGTGACCAGCTCGCGGCGGATGATCCGCCAGCCCGCCGGGCGTTTTTCCAACTCATCGCGGTATTCGCCCCACAGGGTCTGCAGTTCGCCGGCATGCTCGCCGACGCCGACATGAATGGCCTGCAGGTAGCTGCGCGCCGTGGCGCGTTGGCCGCTGACCTGCACCTGAACATTGCTCAGCATGTGCTGGGTGGTGGCGCAGCGAGCGATGGCGCGTTCAATCGCCGCGGCGATGGCCCGGGCGCCCTGGAACTCGCCGAGCCCGGCATAGCTGGCCCGCGAATCCGCCTCGAACACCCGATCGAGCAGCGCCAGGTTGCGCTGGTCGATGGCGCAGGCGTACTGCTGCAGCAGCGCCTCGATCTCGGCCAGGTCGCTGGCCCCGCTGATGGCTGGCGCAGGTGCAAGGCTCAGGTAGTGATCGATCCAGCGATGGAACTCCTGGTTACCCACCTCATTGCGGCCGAAGGTGACGTGCGCATGGGCACCGCTGGCCAGGCCCTGCTGGATCTTCAGGCCGAGGCTGTAGTCCTCGGTATCCACCACATCCCTGAGCCAGTCCATCATCGTTTCGTTGGCCTGACGCTGCTCCTCGTTCTGCGGCGCCTGGCGGTGGACGAAATGCAGCACGGTACGGTTCTCCCCCACCGTCGGCCCAGGGATCAGCTGTGCGACCTGGGTGATTTCCGGTGCGACGAAAATCGACACGTTGGGGAACAGGGTACGCACGAAGTCATAGCCATTATTCTCATGCCGGTGCAGCTGCTGCGGATCCACCGCGCCCAACTTGGCTTGCATGTCCTTCTGCGGGAAACCGATCAGCTGATGCGGGCCATAGAAATGGAAGGCCATCATGTTGGAAAAGGTGCGCTGGTGAATCGTCTGCGGATGGGCCGCCGCGAAGTGGTAACCCTCCAGATAACCGTCGTAGGCCACCTTCCAGTTGGCACCGCGAATTTCACGGTTGCCGCAGTAGTGCCAGTCGGCAAACCCCAGCTGTTCGATGTCCTCGATCATGCCGCCGAGGAAGCCGGCGAAATCGACCTCCAGCTCCGGGGTCAGCACCACGAAAATCAGACCGGCACGCTCGTATACCGGCAGTTGGGTCAACCCCATGGCCGCCTTGTCAACGTCGCCGTAAGTGTCCTGTCCGGCGATGCGGATCAGGCCGCCGTCGTTGCCATAGACCCAGGCATGGTACGGGCAGGCGAATTTGTCGCACTTGCCACTGCCCTCGGCCAGTTTCATCGCCCGGTGGGCGCAGACGTTGAGCATCGCCCGGACGCTGCCATCCTTCAGGCGGGTGAGCAGCAGCGGCGTGCCCAGCAGATCGAACGCCTTGTACTGCCCCGGCTGGGCGATTTCACCGGATAGCCCGGCGAGTATCGGCAGGCGCTTGAAGATCGCCGCCATCTCGCGCTGAAACTGCTGCGGGTCGGTATAGCTCGCCGACGGAACGCGCATGACACCTTCGGCCTGGTCGGTACCACGGGTGTTGATGTGATCGAGCAAACGCGCGGCAATCCGGTTATGGATTTCTTGTTGTTGTTCCATGGTTCCTCCTGCGGCCGGAGATACCTCCGGCAAGCCGACCTAATCACTATAGAAACAAATATGACTGTTTGTTAGCTATCTTAAAATACACTCATCCCGCCATCAATGGTGTACAGCGAACTGGTGATGTAGGAGGCTTCGTCGGACAGCAGAAAATTGATCAAGGCCGCCACCTCCTCCGGCTCGCCATAGCGCCCCAGCGGGGTCGCGCCGGTATTGGCCGAATGCACCGCATCGGCATGGCCCGAGTCGGTCTCGATGCGCCGCATCATCTCGGTATTGATGGTGCCGGGCAGTACGGCATTGACCCGCACCCCGGCGGACGCCGCCTCGGC
This sequence comes from Pseudomonas sp., assembly GCA_036835505.1. GTDB lineage: Bacteria > Pseudomonadota > Gammaproteobacteria > Pseudomonadales > Pseudomonadaceae > Aquipseudomonas. The sequence continues at coordinate 5,736 of DAITLT010000038.1, read as the reverse complement.
CGCAGCCGTTCGGGTCAACCCGATGACCGCGTGCTTGGACATGATGTAGGGCGAAAGTGTCGGTCCGGCAGAAATCCCTGCCAGTGAAGACATGTTGACAATCGAGCCCTTGCCCTGGCGCTTCATCACTGGCAGCACATATTTAAGCCCCATGAACGCACCGCGCACATTGACCGCATAGACTTTGTCGAACATCTCCACGGACTGATCTTCCAGCAGCGCGGGCGAGCCTTCTATCCCGGCATTGTTGGCGAAGTAGTCGATTCGCCCGAACCGCCCCAGAGCCTGGTCGACGTAATTGCGCACGTCCGCCTCCTGCGAAACATCGGCGGTCACCAGCAGCGAGTTGCTCGCCGTCAGGCCTAGACGCAGTGCCACCAGTTGCAGCGCGCCCGGGTCGCGATCGACCATTACCACACAGCAACCCCGCTCGCTCAGCCGCTTGGCCAATGCCGCACCAATGCCGCCTGCGGCACCGGTGATGACGGCAACCAGATTATCTTGGGTGCTCATCCGTTCAGTCCTCTTGCGCGAGACACAAGTCGCTCAATGCAGGCGCACGCGTGCGCTCGTCACGCAACCTGACCATAAGTTTCCCCTTGTTTTCACCGGTAAACAGCCGTGAAAAGGCTTCGACGGTATTCTCCAGGCCGTCGACGATGTCTTCGGCGAATTTCAAGTCGCCCTGGCGCAGCCAGATGCCGATCTGCTCCAGTGCTTGAGGGAACTGCTCGATGAAGTCGATCGACAGGAAGCCACGCACCGTGGCGCTCTTGGCCAGGATCTGCCAATAGTTGTAGGGGCCGGGGATGGCTGTCTCGGTGTTGTAGTTGGCGATGGCGCCACAGAAGATAACCCGCGCGAACTTGTTGAGGTTGAGCAGCGCCGCATCGAGAATCTCGCCGCCGACGTTGTCGAAGAAGATATCCACCCCTTGCGGACAAGCCCGGCCGATAGCCTCGGTGAGGTCGCCGCAGGTCTTGTAGTTGATCGCGGCATCGAAGCCCAGTTCTTCGACAATCCAGCGACACTTCTCGTCGCTACCGGCCATACCCACCACCCGACAGCCCTTGAGCCTGGCGATCTGCCCGGCCAGCGAGCCGCAAGCACCGGCGGCTGCACTGATCAAGGCGGTCTCGCCGGGTTGCGGTTTACCTATTTCCAGCATGCCAAAATAGGGCGTCAGGCCCACCGCGCTGAAAATGCTCACGTGATAGTTCAACGGAAAGCCATTGTCAGTGCTGACTTTGTAGATCTGCTCGCCGCCCACCACGCTGAAGTCTTCCCAGGCGTTGCAGGCAATCCCCACGACATGGTCGCCTTCACGAAAATCCGGGTGACGGCTTTCGATGACCCGTCCCAGAGTCGAACCACGAATGGCCTCGCCCAGGGCAATCGGTGCAAAGTAGCTGGCCTTCTCACTCATCCAGCCACGAATGGCCGGATCCATCGACAGATAGAGGTTTTCCAGCAGCACCTGGCCTGGCCCCGGACGGCGCACCGGCACTTCGCGCAGGTGAATATGCTCGGAGGTCGGAATGCCCGGCGGTCGAGCGTGCAGATACAACTGGCGATTGAGCAATTTGTTCACAGCGGATTCCCTTGTTGTTCGGATTGCCGCTCGCATGGGAGCGAGGGCTATTGAGCGGTCCAGCCACCATCGACGCTGACCAGGCTGCCGTGCATGAACGACGCCGCGTCGGACGCCAGCCAGAGCACGGCCTGAGTCACTTCATCGACTTCACCGAGACGCCCGACAGGATGCAGGGCAGTCAATTTAGGCAGCAATTCATCGACATCCGGGCGGTTCTGCAACATGGCGGTGCGGATAACCCCAGGGCAGATCGCATTGATCCGCACGTTGTGCTGGGCATATTCCACTGCCGCGGTTTTGGTCAACCCCGCCACCGCATGCTTGGTCGCGTTATAGGGTGCCGAACCCGGCAATACCGTCAGGCTAAGCGCCGAGGCGGTGTTGACGATCACCCCGCCGCCCTGCTTGAGCATCTGCTCGATGGCGTACTTCATGCATAGCCAGACCGCCTTGAAGTTGACCGCGACGATCTGATCGAACTCGGCTTCGGTCACGTCGGCAGTCAGGGCGTAACCGCCACTGATGCCGGCGTTGTTGTGCACAATGTCCAGCCGCCCCCAACGCTGCACGGCCTCGGCGATCAGCTCGCGCATCTGCTCAGCCTGCGTCACGTCGACCGCGCGAAACGCAGCCCGGCCGCCCGCTACCTCGATCTGCGCCAGGCACTGCCGGCCCTGTTCGTCACTGATATCCGCCAGCATCACGCAGGCCCCGGCACGGGCGAAGGCCTGCGCCGTGGCGGCGCCGATGCCCGAAGCCGCCCCCGTTACCAGCACCACTTTGTCTTTGAACTGCATGACCCGCTCCCTTAGCTCAGTGCACTCGCACGTGCCCCCATGGCGGCATGCCAGCGGGCTAAATTGACGCAGCGTCCACTATCGAGCCCCTGTCCGACCTGCGCACCGAACTCCAGAAAGCAGAACAGCAACAGGTCGACCACCGTCAGGCGTTCGCCGCAAACAAAGGTTTGCGCGCCTAGCTGCATATCCAGCCAGCACAGCCCCTCGCCAGCCGCCAGTTTTAGCTGATCGGCCGACTGCGGGTAGCAGCGCACGCGGTTCTTGAACAGCTCGAAGCCTTCGGCGGCACGAAATCCCGCAGTCATTGGCTGAACCACCGCCTGGTCGACCCGCCGCCACCACATGCGCGTCTGCGCCCGCTGCAGGGCTGTCGTGCCGATCAACGGGGGACTCGGAAAAACCTCTTCCAGGTATTCGCAGATCGCCGTGGTCTCGCTGATCACCTGGCCGTCGCCCAACTCAAGAACCGGCGTGGTGCCGCTCGGGTTGAGCGCGAGGAAGCCCGCTTGGCGATTTTCGCCGCCGATGATATCGACCTCGACTGTCGCCAACTGAATACCCTTCTCCGCGGCGAACATCCGTACCAACCTTGGATTGGGTCCGATCGAACTGTAGAGCTTCATTTACTCGACTCCCCCGCTCAACGGCTCAGAACTGCACGCGCTTGGTATAGCCGCCATCGATGACCAGGTTGCTACCAGTGATGTAAGACGCCATCGGGCTGGACAGGAAGACCATCGAACGCGCCACATCCTCGACCTTGCCGAAGCGGCCCAAGGGCATTTCCGCCAGGGTCTTGGCGTACAGCTCGGGCATCGCTTCCTTGATCGCCGTCCAGTTGCCACCCGGGTATTCGACCGGGCCTGGGCAGATCATGTTGACGCGGATATTCTTCGCCGCCCACAGCTGCGACAGTTGCTTGCCGTAGGTGATGATCGCCGCCTTGATGGCATTGAACGCCTGCGGATAGATGAAGGTTTCCACCGCCGCGGTGCTCGACATCAGGATCACCGAGCCTTCCTTGCTGGCAGTCAGAGCCTCTTCGAGCGTCTGGCAACCGGTTACCGCGCCCATCATGTCGAGGCGGAAGCTCATGTCCCAGTCCATGGTGCCCTGGGCGCCCGAGGAACTGGCGTTGTGGATGAAGATGTCGCAGCCGCCCAGGCGCTCAACCGCCGAATTCAGCCAGGCCTCGTAGGCCGCGCCGTCGTTCATATCGAAGGCATCGCCGTAGACCTTGCCGCCATGCGCCTGCAGCGCCTTCACGGTGTCCGCGACGCGCTGGGCATCACGGGAGAAGAAGGCGATGTCGCAACCTTCCTGGGCATAGAGTTCCAGGGCAGCCCGACCGATACCGCGACTGCCGCCGTTGATGATGACTTTTTTTCCGCGAAGTCCGAGATCCATTGTTTTAGCTCCTCAGGGTAATTTGATCGAGCGGCGCATGCCGGTCGTAGTTAATTCGCAGGCTGATCGAGGCGTGCCGCCCAGTTCAGGCCGCGACGCAGCAGCGCGTAGAAAACCGGATGATCCCAGGCGCAGCGATCGACCTGCGGCCAGAAATCCATCAACGGACGCAGGTCGTAATGCCCGCGACAGTGACCGAGGGTCAGGTAGAGCACGGCCCCCTTGCCCAGCGGCCGTAGGTAAAGCACCGGATGGCGCTCGGCCAGCCACTGATCCCGGACGAAACCGGGGGTTTCGCCCTCGAACGCGGTATCCAGCAGCACATCGACCTCGGCGGTCATGTCCACCAGGTAGCGCTCGTCGGTCACCTCGAACGGCTCTATCCCTCGCACCAGCGGGTGCTCGGGCTTGGCCACATCGACCCGGAACGGTGCAATCGGCGGATGCGAGGCAAACTGTGAACCGAGCGTTTCCATCAGGTGTGGCGCCCAGTCGGGGGTATCCACCAGGCCATTGTCGAGAAAACGCAGGATCGAGTTGGTGCCGTGCAGCGCATACCAGCGCCCGCCCTGCTCCAGCCATTCGCGCAGGGCGACCTGCTGTTCCAGGCTGGGAATGACCTCGCAGGTGTAGGTCAGCAGAAAGTCAGCGGCGCGCAGAGCGTCCAGGTTCGCGTAATCCTCGAACACCCGCACGCGGATGCGCTGGTTCTCGCCGAGCAGCTTGAGCAGCTCCAGACGGGCGAAATCGATGTCGTGGTATTTTCCAGCCGCCACCACGACACAATCAATTCTGCCTGTTTGTTTGTTTTCTATACCGTTGCTCTGCTCCATGACTGATCCTCAGGCCCTGGCTTTTTCAGCCAGGGCCTTTTCCACAGCCGCGCCCACATCCGCACTGGTCGGATTACCGCGCAACAGCAGGCCACCGTTGACCTGCAGGTTCTCGCCACTCATGAAACACTCATCGCTGGCCAGCCACACGGCGGCCGCGGCGATGTCGGCCTTGGTGCCGATACGCCCCAGCGGATAGCGCCCGACGAAGCACTCGCGTACCCCCGGCGTGGCCATCGCCTCCGCCGTCATCGGCGTTTCGGTCAGCCCCGGGGAAATCGAGTTGGCGCGGACACCGCGACTGCCGAACTCGTTGGCCACACAGCGGAGCACATGATCGATACCGGCCTTGGTGCCGATATAGGCGGCGTAGTTCTCGATCACCGCCTGGGTGGTGGCCGAGCTGATCTGGATGATCGAGCCGCCGCGATGCATGGCCTCGATCACCGCCTGGAAGAACAGGAATGGACCTTTGAATTGCAGAGCGGTGATCTTCTCCAGCTCGTCTTCGGTGGTCTCCAGAAACCCCTTGGTCAGCCCCCAACCCGCGGTATTCACCGCGATATCGAGCGCACCGCCCCAGGCCAGAACATGGGCGGTCAAGGCGGCCAACTCGGTCTTGCAGGTGATGTCGCACTGGAAGTGCGAGCCCTTGATCTCATCGGCGAAACGGGACATTTCTTCCAGGTTACGCCCTGCTACCACTACCCTCGCCCCTTCGGCAACGAAGCGACGGGCAATGTCCTGGCCCATGTTGTCACGGCTGTCGGCACCAATTATCAGTGCGACCTTGTCTTCGAGTCTGTTCATCAGACGGCTCCCTCTGCGACTGCATGAGCGTTGGAATTATTCTGGGGCGCACGCTGAAAGCGTACGGATTCGCCCTGAAGCAGGAAATGGGAAAGTGCCGGCACCAGAATCAGCGCACCGAGCATGTTCCAGGCGAACATGAAGGTCAGCAGGATACCCATATCGGCCTGGAACTTGATCGGTGACCAAGCCCAGGTAATTACCCCGGCAGCCAGGGTTACGCCGACCAACGCCACTACCTTGCCAGTGGTCGCCAGCGCCTTTTTGTAAGCCTCAGCCACCGGCATGCCGG
>DAITLT010000037.1:0-16101 GCA_036835505.1 Pseudomonas sp. | reverse complement strand
GGGCCGTCGAGGTTGACGCTGCGATCCGGCTGCTGGCTGGCCAACTGCTCAACCAGTACGGCCAGGCGCCGTGGGGCGGCATAGATGCGCGCGCTGCTGTAGTTCAGGCCGGCGGCCTTCAAGCCCTTCTCGACGCCGCCGAGGAAGGCTTGGCCGAGGTTTTTCAGGGTTTTCGGTGGCAGTTCTTCGGTGCCCAACTCAACCAGGAAATCGTGCGCACTCATTCTGCTGCCTCCTTGTTGTTGCCCTGCACTTGATCGTCAAGCAGCCCGGATTCGGCCAGCTTGGCCAACACTTCATCACGCAAATCTGCCGTTGCCATCGGGAAGCCGAGTTTGGCGCGGGCCAGCAGGTAGCTCTGGGCGATGTTCCGCGCCAGGGTGCGCACGCGCAGGATGTACTGCTGCCGTGCGGTCACCGAGATGGCCCGGCGCGCATCCAGCAGGTTGAAGCTGTGCGAGGCCTTGATCACCATTTCGTAGGCCGGCAACGGCAGTTGCAGCTCGATCAGGCGGTTGGCCTCGGACTCGTAGAAGTCAAACAGCTCGAACAGCTTGTCGACGTTGGCATGCTCGAAGTTGAAGGTGGACTGCTCCACTTCGTTCTGGTGGAACACGTCGCCGTAGGTGACCTTGCCGAACGGGCCGTCGGTCCAGATCAGGTCGTAGACCGAATCCACGCCCTGCAGGTACATGGCCAGGCGCTCCAGGCCGTAGGTGATCTCGCCGGTCACCGGGTAGCACTCGATGCCGCCGACTTGCTGGAAGTAGGTGAACTGGGTGACTTCCATGCCGTTCAGCCAGATTTCCCAGCCCAGACCCCAGGCGCCGAGGGTCGGCGATTCCCAGTTGTCTTCGACGAAGCGAATGTCGTGGACCAGCGGGTCGAGACCAATGGCCTTCAGCGAGCCGAGGTACAGCTCCTGGAAGTTTTCCGGGTTGGGTTTTAACACCACCTGGAACTGGTAGTAGTGCTGCAGGCGATTGGGGTTTTCGCCGTAGCGGCCGTCGGCGGGGCGGCGGCTCGGTTGCACATAGGCGGCGTTCCAGGTTTCCGGGCCGATGGCGCGCAGGAACGTGGCGGTGTGGAAGGTGCCGGCACCCATTTCCATATCGTAGGGCTGCAGCACGACGCAGCCTTGCTCGGCCCAGTATTGTTGCAGGGCGAGGATCAAATCTTGGAAGGTGCGCACGGCAGGCGTAGGCTGGGTCACGAAATTCACCTGTTCTTAGGCTGCGACGGAAAGCCGGGGAGTATACCCGATTCCTCCTTGCCGCCATCCCTTGGAGCCTTATGCCGCGCTGCTTCTGGTGTAACCATGAGCCCCTCTACATCGCCTATCACGATGACGAATGGGGCGTACCGCTGCGTGACCCGCAACGGCTGTTCGAGCTGTTGCTGCTGGAAGGTTTTCAGGCCGGCCTGGCCTGGATCACCGTGCTGAAAAAACGTGAGCGCTATCGCCAGGTGCTGTTTGGCTTCGATGCGCAACGTTTGGCGGTGCTGAGCGATGACGAGATCGAGGCGCTGATGCAGGACCCCGGCATCATCCGCAACCGCCTCAAGCTCAAGGCCGCGCGGCAGAACGCCCAGGCCTGGTTGCGCCTGGACGATCCGGTCGGGCTGCTCTGGTCGTTTGTCGGTGGCGTGCCAAAGATCAATCACTTCGCCGGCCGCAGCGAGGTGCCGGCCATCACCGCAGAGGCCGAGGCGATGAGCAAGGCGCTGAAAAAGGCCGGTTTCACCTTCGTCGGGCCGACCATTTGCTACGCCTATATGCAGGCGGCCGGCATGGTCATGGACCACACCACCGATTGTGATCGCTATCGACTGCTGGCCAAGCCGCGCTAGAGGTTGACGATCCCGTACAATGCCGGCGGTTGGCCGTTAATGGAGTGGTTCTTGTGGAAAAATTCAAAGGCGCACTGGTGGTTGGCTTCCTGCGCTTGTTCGCCCTGTTGCCCTGGCGCGCCGTGCAGGCCGTGGGCGCCGCCATCGGGTGGTTGCTGTGGAAACTGCCCAACCGTTCGCGCGAGGTGGCGCGGATCAATCTGGCCAAGTGCTTCCCTGCGTTGTCCGCCGTCGAGCGCGAGGCCTTGCTCGGCCGGGCGCTGATGGACATCGGCCGGACCTTTACCGAAAGCGCCTGTGCGTGGATCTGGCCGGCGCAGAAGTCGATCGATCTGGTCCGTGAAGTCGAGGGCCTGGAGGTGCTGGAGGCGGCATTGGCCTCGGGCAAGGGCGTGGTCGGCATCACCAGCCACCTGGGCAACTGGGAAGTGCTCAATCACTTCTACTGCGCGCAGTGCAAACCGATCATTTTCTACCGCCCGCCCAAGCTCAAGGCGGTCGATGAGCTGCTGCAAAAGCAGCGCGTGCAGATGGGCAACAAGGTCGCGGCATCGACCAAGGAAGGCATCCTCAGCGTCATCAAGGAAGTGCGCAAAGGTGGCGCGGTAGGCATCCCGGCGGACCCGGAGCCGAGTCTGTCGAGTGGTGTGTTCGTGCCCTTCTGTGCCACCCAGGCGCTGACCAGCAAGTTTGTGCCGAACATGCTGGCCGGCGGCAAGGCGGTCGGGGTGTTTCTGCATGCCCTGCGCCTGGCCGATGGCTCGGGCTACAAGGTGATTCTCGAAGCCGCCCCTGAGGGCATGTACAGCGACAGCGTGGAAGAAGGTGTGGCGGCCATGAGTGCGGTGATCGGCCGCTATGTACAGGCCTACCCGAGCCAGTACATGTGGACCATGAAGCGCTTCAAGAAGCGCCCGGCGGGCGAGGCAAAATGGTATTGATAGCCGGCGGGTTAACCACTAACGTCAGGGCTACGCCCAGAAAAGTCCAATAACAGGCTTGTCATGACTAACCAGCGCAGCAACACCCGTGCCCCTCTGAAAGTTCGCATCCGCATCGACCATCCGGTGCATGGCGAGCTGATGGTGGTGACCCGGGATATTTCCGACAGCGGCGTGTTTGTGGTGATCGATGACGCGCAGAGCCTGTTGCAGATCGGCGAGCAAGTCGCGGGCCAGGTGCAAGGCCTGCCCGTGGAGGCGCCCGTGGTGCAGATGCTGGTGGTGCGCTTCGAGCCAGGCGGCGTGGCGCTGCGCTTTAAACGCGACTGACAGCGGTACACGCGCGCCGTTGTAGGAGCGGCTTCAGCCGCGAATAACCGATAAACCAGTAACAGCTTCGCGGATAAATCCGCTCCTACGGGCAGGTGTATTCGTGGGTGACGGAGTGCGTCAATGGCGTGCGCCAACCGCTGTGGCCGTCTGTTGCTGGGGTTCTGGAGAGCAGCCCTGCGAAAGTTCGTAGGAGCGGCTTCAGCCGCGAATGTCGCGAATCAAGCCGCCCTGCTCAACCCCCAATAACGCACATAGAAGTCAGATCAGGGCGTCGGCTTTGTAGGCGCCAGCTTGCTGGCGATCTGGCGTTATCTGCAGATCAAAAGCATCGCCAGCAAGCTGGCTCCTACGGCCGTTTAAACAACCTCCAGCGCCGGCTTAGAAGAAGCTCAGGCCAACGTGGAACAGTCGTTCGACGTCGCGGATGTACTTCTTGTCCACCAGGAACAGGATCACGTGGTCGCCGGAGGCGATTACCGTATCGTCGTGGGCGATCAGCACTTCCTCGTCGCGGATGATCGCGCCGATGGTGGTACCAGGCGGCAGGGCGATGTCTTCGATCATCCGGCCGACCACTTTGCTTGATTTGGCATCGCCGTGGGCAATCGCCTCGATGGCCTCGGCGGCGCCGCGGCGCAGGGAGTGGACGCTGACGATGTCGCCACGCCGCACGTGGGTCAGCAAGGTGCCGATGGTGGCCAACTGCGGGCTGATGGCGATGTCGATCTGCCCGCCCTGCACCAGGTCGACGTAGGCCGGGTTGTTGATCAGGGTCATCACCTTGCGCGCGCCCAGGCGCTTGGCCAGCAACGAGGACATGATGTTGGCTTCGTCGTCGTTGGTCAGGGCCAGGAAAATGTCGGTGTCGGCGATGCTCTCTTCCAGCAGCAGGTCGCGGTCCGAGGCGCTGCCCTGCAGCACTATGGTGCTTTCCAGGCTATCGGACAGGAAGCGGCAGCGGGCCGGATTACGCTCGATGATCTTCACCTGGTAACGGCTTTCGATGGCCTCGGCCAGGCGCTCGCCGATATTGCCGCCGCCGGCGATGATGATCCGTTTGTTGCTGTCTTCCAGGCGGCGCATCTCGCTCATCACCGCGCGGATATGACCTTTGGCGGCGATGAAGAAGACTTCGTCGTCGGCCTCGATCACCGTATTGCCCTGGGGCAGAATCGGCCGATCGCGACGGAAGATCGCCGCCACACGGGTGTCGACGTTCGGCATGTGGGCGCGCAACTGGCTCAGTTGCTGGCCCACCAGCGGCCCGCCGTAGTAGGCACGCACCGCCACCAGCTGGGCCTTGCCCTCGGCAAAGTCGAGCACCTGCAGGGCGCCGGGGTATTCGATCAGGCGTTTGACGTAGTTGGTCACCACCTGCTCGGGGCTGATCAGCACGTCCACCGGGATGGCGTCGTTGTCGAACAGGTCGTTGCGGGTCAGATAGGCCGACTCGCGCACCCTGGCGATTTTGCTTGGGGTGTTGAATAGGGTGTAGGCGACCTGGCAGGCGAGCATGTTGGTTTCGTCGCTGTTGGTCACCGCGATCAGCATGTCGGCGTCATCCGCGCCGGCCTGGCGCAGTACGGTGGGGAACGAGCCACGGCCGACCACGGTACGGATGTCCAGGCGGTCGCCGAGATCGCGCAGGCGCTCGGTGTCGGTGTCCACCACGGTGATGTCGTTGGCCTCGCCGGCCAGGTGTTCCGCCAGTGTGCCGCCGACCTGGCCGGCACCGAGAATGATGATCTTCACTGCACTACTCCTGTGGACGCGGCGTGGGCGGCGTCGACACCGTTCATTAAGCTTGGGGCGCCGCTGCGATCTTGATCAGCTTGGCATAGTAAAAACCGTCGTGGCCGTCTACCTGGGGCAGCAACTGGCGGCCGTGGGCCTGCTTGAGGCCGAATGTGCCGTCAATATCCAGCTCCCGGGCGCCCGGTGTACGCGCCAGAAACGCGCCGATGTTGTCGCTGTTTTCTTCCGGCAACACCGAGCAGGTGGCGTACAGCAGGATGCCGCCGACGTCCAGAGTGGTCCACAGCGCGTCGAGCAGCTCACCCTGCAGGCTGGCCAGGGCGCTGATGTCGCTGGCCTGGCGGGTCAGCTTGATATCCGGGTGGCGACGAATCACCCCGGTGGCCGAGCACGGTGCGTCGAGCAGAATGCGTTGGAACGGCTGGCCATCCCACCAACTGGCGAGGTCGCGACCGTCGGCGGCGATCAGCTCGGCCGCAAGGCCCAGGCGGGCGAGGTTGTCGCGCACCCGCAGCAGGCGTTTGGCCTCCAGATCGACACCCAATACATGGGCCAGTTTGGGCTCGGCTTCCAGTAGATGACAGGTCTTGCCGCCGGGCGCGCAGCAGGCATCCAACACGCGCTGGCCGGGGGCCAGTTGCAGCAGCTCGGCGGCCAGTTGCGCGGCCTCGTCCTGAACACTGACCTGCCCGGCAGCGAAGCCCGGCAGGCCGGTGACATCACAGGCCTGGGCCAGCACGATGCCATCGCGGCTGTAGGTGCAAGGGCTGGCGGCAATGCCGGCGGTGGCTAGTTCGACCAGGTAAGCATCACGGCTACGCAGGCGCCGGTTGACCCGCAAAATCAGCGGCGGGTGGGCATTGTTGGCGGCGCAGATGGCCTGCCAGTGCTCCGGCCAGTTGGCCTTCAGGGCCTTTTGCAGCCAGCGCGGGTGGGCCGTGTGCAGCACCGGGTCGCTGTCCAGGCTGGCGCAAATGGCCTCGCCGTCGCGCTGGGCATTGCGCAGCACGGCATTCAGCAGGCCCTTGAGGGAGGTCTTCTTCAGCTTGTCGACGCAGGCAACCGTCTCGCCGATGGCCGCGTGGGCCGGGATGCGCGTGTAAAACAGCTGATACAGGCCGACCAGCAGCAAGGCTTCGACGTCATGGTCGGCGGCCTTGAAGGGCTTTTGCAGCAACTTCTCGGCAATCAGGGCCAGGCGTGGCTGCCAGCGGGCGGTGCCAAAGGCCAGATCCTGAGCCAGGCTGCGATCACGCGCCTCGACCTTGTCCAGCAATGGCGGCAGGCTGCTGCCCAGCGACGCCTTGCCGGAGAGCACCGAGGCCAGGGCGCGGGCGGCGGCCAGACGGGGGTTCATGCCGAGGCCCCGAGCAGGCTGCCGACGGCGAATTGTTCGCGGCGGCTGTTGAACAGGTCGGCAAAGTTCAGCGCCTTGCCGCCGGGCAGTTGCAGACGAGTCAGACGCAGGGCGCCGTCCGCGCAGGCAACGGTCAGACCGTCCTTGCTGGCGGCGAGAATTTCCCCCGGTGCGCCCCGACCCGCGCCTTGCTCTGTAACCAGTTGCGCGGCCAGCACTTTTAGCGGCGCGCCGTTGAGGCTGCTGTGGCAGATCGGCCAGGGGTTGAAGGCGCGAATCAGGCGCTCCAGCTCCACGGCCGGGCGGCTCCAGTCGAGCAGGGCTTCGTCCTTGTTCAGTTTGTGCGCGTAGGTGGCCAGGCTGTCGTCCTGCACCTCACCGCGCAGGCTGCCGCCAGCCAGGCCGGCGATGGCCTGCAACACGGCGGGCGGGCCCAGCTCGGCGAGGCGATCATGCAGGCTGCCGCCCGTGTCGTCGGCACTGATCGGCGTGCTGACCTTGAGCAGCATCGGCCCGGTATCCAGGCCGGCTTCCATCTGCATCACGGTGACGCCCGATTCGCTATCGCCGGCCTGGATCGCCCGCTGGATCGGCGCCGCACCGCGCCAGCGCGGCAGCAGCGAGGCGTGACTGTTGATGCAGCCGAGGCGCGGAATATCCAGTACCACTTGCGGCAGGATCAGGCCGTAGGCCACCACCACCAGCAGGTCGGGCTTGAGCGCCGCCAGTTCGGCCTGGGCGGCCGGGTCGCGCAGGGTCTGCGGTTGGTAGACGGCCATCTCGTGCTGCAGGGCCAGTTGCTTGACCGGGCTGGGCATCAGTTTCTGCCCGCGGCCGGCGGGGCGATCCGGTTGGGTGTAGACCGCCACGACTTGATAAGGGCTGTGCAGCAGCGCCTTGAGGTGCTCGGCGGCAAACTCCGGGGTGCCGGCGAAAACGATGCGCAGGGGCTGGGTCATGGTTGTTCGCCTAAGCTAATTTGGCTAAAGAAAAAGGCTTGCCGGAGCAAGCCTTTGGGGTCGCGGGTCAGGCCTGCTGGCGGTGTTGTTTTTCCAGCTTCTTCTTGATCCGGTCGCGCTTGAGGGTCGACAGATAATCGACGAACAGCTTGCCGTTGAGGTGATCGCATTCGTGCTGAATGCACACCGCTAGCAGGCCTTCGGCAATCAGCTCGAAGGGCTGGCCGTCACGGTCGAGGGCCTTGATTTTGACTTTTTGCGGGCGATCGACGTTTTCGTAGAAGCCCGGCACCGACAGGCAGCCTTCCTGATATTGCTCAACTTCGTCGGTCAGGGGCTCGAACTCGGGGTTGATAAACACCAGAGGTTCATTCTTGTCTTCGGACAGGTCCATCACCACCAGGCGCTTGTGTACATTCACCTGGGTGGCCGCCAGGCCGATGCCGGGGGCGTCGTACATGGTTGCAAACATATCGTCGATCAGCTGGCGCAGCTCGTCGTCGACCTGCTCCACCGCTTTGGCGATGGTACGCAGGCGCGGATCGGGAAATTCGAGGATGTTCAGGATCGCCATATGCGTTTGTGATGCACTTGTGGAATAAAGTCAAAATCCGCTGCTAATATGCTGAGCAGCATTGAAAAACGGCTTCAGGCTGCGGCTCCCTTGGGTTTTGGGCCGGCCATCAGGCGTTCCACGCGAAGACACATAATAAAGGGATTCACCGTATGAGGAAATCACTACTCGCCCTGCTGCTGCTCGCTGCTGGCGGTCTGGCCCAGGCGGACGTCCAGCTCAAGGCCGGGCATCCCGAGAATTATACGGTGGTCAAAGGCGATACCCTTTGGGACATCTCCGGTCGCTTCCTCAGCCAGCCGTGGAAATGGCCGGAACTCTGGCACGTCAATCCGCAGATCCAGAACCCCCATCTGATCTATCCGGGCGACACCCTCAGCCTCACCTATGTGGATGGCCAGCCGCGCCTGGTGCTCAATCGCGGCGAGTCGCGCGGCACCCTCAAGCTGTCGCCGCAGGTGCGCAGCACGCCGATGGCCGAGGCGATTCCGACCATTCCCCTGGAAGTCATCAACGCCTTCCTGTTCAACAACCGCATCGTCAACAGCGACGCCGATTTTGCCGGCGCGCCCTACGTGCTGGCCGGTGGCGGTGAAAGCGTGGTGATGGGCGCCGGGCAGAAGGTCTACGCCCGCGGCGTATTTGCCGATCAGCAGCCGGCCTATGGCATCTTCCGCCAGGGCAAGAGCTACAACGACCCTATTACTAAAGAATTCCTCGGCATCAACGCCAACGTCATCGGCAATGCCGACGTGCTGTCCAGCGAAGGCGATGTCACCACCCTGGGCCTGACGCGCAGCAACGAAGAAGTGCGCCTGGGCGACCGTTTCTTCCCGAGCGAAGAGCGTCCGGTGAACTCGACCTTTATGCCGCGCGAGCCGGCCAGTCAGGTCAACGGCCTGATCATCGACGTGCCCCGTGGCGTCAACCAGATCGGCTCGATGGATGTAGTCACCATCAACAAGGGCCAGCGCGATGGCCTGGTCGAAGGCAGTGTGCTGGCGATCTTGAAAACCGGCGAAACCGTACGTGACCGCGTCACCGGCCAACAGGTCAAGGTGCCGGACGAGCGTGGCGGCCTGCTGATGGTGTTCCGCACCTACGACAAGATCAGCTACGGCCTGGTGCTGACGGCCAGCCGCGATCTGGCCTTGATGGACAAGGTCACCAACCCGTAACACCCAAGCCCCGCCAAGCGGGGCTTTTTATTGTCCGCAGTAGGTTGCCCTCCTCGATCAAGGATGATCGTCATGTCCCCATCGTCGCCGGCTATTTCCCCTGCCGAACTGGAAGCCCGCTTGCGCCTGCACAGCTTGCCGCAATTGGGCCCGCGGCGTTTTCAGCGGTTGTTGGCAGCCTTTAGCAGTGCCTCGGCGGCCCTTAGTGCGCCGGCTACGGCCTGGCGCGCGCTGGGCTTGCCGGCCTGCTGCGCCGAGGCGCGGCGCAGCAGTGCGGTGCGTGACCAGGCGGCCGCGGCCTTGCACTGGCTGGAGCAGCCGCAGCAACAGCTGCTGATGTGGGACGAGCCGGCCTACCCCGCCTTGCTGGCGGAGCTGGATGACGCCCCGCCGCTGCTGTTTGTCGCCGGCGCTGCGGATATTCTGGGCTTGCCGCAACTGGCCATGGTCGGCAGCCGGCATGCCTCACAACCGGGCCTGGATACCGCCCAGGCATTTGCCCGCAGCCTGGCCCAGGGTGGCTTTGTCATCACCAGTGGTCTGGCCTTGGGCATCGATGGTGCGGCCCATCAAGGGGCGCTGGATGTGGCGGGCAAGACCGTGGCTGTGCTCGGCACCGGCTTGCAGTGTTTGTATCCACAGCGCCATCGGCGCCTGGCCGCCAGCATTGTCGAGCACGGCGGTGCCCTGGTCTCGGAGCTGCCGCTGGACTGCCCGCCCCAGGCCAGCAACTTCCCGCGGCGCAACCGGATCATCAGCGGCTTGTCGTTGGGCGTGCTGGTGGTGGAGGCCAGCCCGTCCAGCGGCTCGCTGATTACCGCGCGTCTGGCCGCCGAACAGGGTCGCGAGGTATATGCCATTCCCGGTTCCATCCACCATCCCGGCGCCCGTGGCTGTCATCAACTGATTCGCGATGGCGCCACCCTGGTGGAAACCGTCGAGGACATTCTTCAGGCCCTGCGCGGTTGGCAGCAGCCGGCGCCGGCGGTTGCGCCCGCCGCGCCCGTCGCTCACCCGCTGTTGGCCCTGCTGCATGCCGCGCCCCACAGCAGCGAAGGGCTGGCGGCAGCGTTGGGTTGGCCGTTGCCCGAGGTGCTGGCGGCGCTGACCGAGCTGGAGCTGGACGGCCTGGTGTGCAATCAGGCCGGTCGCTGGCTGGGCCGTAGCGGCTAGCCCCGGTACACTGCGGCCCATTGTGGATTGGGGTGGAATGCGATGGTCAGTAGTTGGCGCGTGCAGCAAATGGCGCAAGTGGTGCGCCGTGGCGGGGTGATTGCCTACCCGACCGAAGCCGTCTGGGGGTTGGGCTGCGACCCGTGGGACAGCACTGCGGTGTATCGCCTGTTGGCGTTGAAGCAACGGCCGCTGAGCAAGGGCCTGATTCTGGTAGCGGATAACATTCGCCAGTTCGACTTCCTCCTCGCCGACTTGCCGCAGGTCTGGCAGGACCAACTGGCCAGCACCTGGCCGGGACCGACCACCTGGCTGGTGCCGCACCAGAATCGTCTGCCCGAATGGATTACCGGCGGCCACCCAGGCGTGGCCATCCGGGTCAGCGATCATCCGCTGGTGCGCGACCTGTGCGCCCTCACCGGCCCGCTGGTGTCGACCTCGGCCAACCCCAGTGGCCGTCCGCCGGCCCTCAGCCGCCTGCGCATCGAGCAGTATTTCGCCGGGCACCTGGATGGCGTGCTGGATGGTCGCCTCGGCGGGCGCAAGAACCCCAGCCAGATTCGCGATCTGCTCAGCGGTGCCCTGGTGCGCTCGGCCTGAGCCAAACGGCCGCTGGGCTGGCTGCTATGCTCGGCGCAGCGCCGCCAGCCCAGGCAGCGCGCGGCCTGTAGCCCCGCCGGCAAGACCATTGAACTCCCGCGCTGGCCGCCAGCGCGAGCAAAAGGTGACCCTGTGAGTAATAACGCCGAGGCCGTGAAGGCCTATCTGCTTGACCTGCAAGAGCGCATCTGTGCCGCCCTGGCCGCCGAAGACGGCAGTAAGAGCTTCGTTGAAGACAGCTGGCAGCGTCCCGGTGGCGGCGGTGGTCGTACCCGCGTGATGGAAAACGGCGCGCTGATCGAAAAGGGCGGGGTCAACTTCTCCCATGTGTTTGGCGATGCCTTGCCGCCGTCGGCCAGCGCCCAGCGCCCGGAGCTGGCCGGTCGCGGCTTCGAAGCCCTTGGCGTATCGCTGGTGATCCACCCGCACAACCCTCATGTGCCGACCTGCCACGCCAACGTGCGCTTCTTCAGCGCCGAGAAGGCGGGCGCAGAGCCGGTCTGGTGGTTTGGCGGCGGCTTCGACCTGACCCCCTATTACGGCCATACAGAAGACTGCGTGCATTGGCATCGGGTGGCCGAGCAGGCCTGTACCCCCTTCGGCGCCGACGTCTACCCGAAATACAAAGCCTGGTGTGACCGCTACTTCCACCTCAAGCACCGTGGCGAGCCGCGCGGCATCGGCGGGCTGTTCTTCGATGACCTCAACGAGTGGGACTTCGACACCTGTTTCGCCTTTATCCGCGCCATCGGCGATGCCTATCTCGACGCCTACCTGCCGATTGTGCGCAGGCGCAAGCACACCCCGTACACCGAGCAGCAGCGCGAGTTTCAGGCCTATCGCCGGGGGCGTTATGTCGAGTTCAACCTGGTGTTCGACCGCGGCACCCTGTTCGGCCTGCAGTCTGGCGGGCGTACCGAATCGATCCTCATGTCGCTGCCGCCGCAGGTGCGCTGGGGCTACGACTGGCAGCCAGCGCCTGGCAGCGAGGAAGCGCGCCTGACCGAGTATTTCCTGCAGGATCGTGATTGGCTCAAGGAGGCAGGCCTGTGACTGACCGCTATGGCGTCTTCGGCAACCCCATCGGCCACAGCAAGTCGCCGCTGATCCACCGCCTGTTTGCCGCGCAGACCGGCCAGCAGCTGAGCTACGAGCCCTTGCTGGCGCCGTTGGAGGATTTCGTCGGTTTTGCCCGCAACTTCTTTGCCGAAGGCTTGGGCGCCAACGTCACCGTGCCGTTCAAGGAGCAGGCCCTGCACCTGGCCGATCAGCTCAGCGCCCGCGCCCAGCGTGCCGGTGCGGTGAATACCCTGAAGAAACTCGACGATGGTCGTCTGCTGGGTGACAACACCGACGGCAGCGGCTTGGTGCGCGACCTGCTCGACAACGCCGGCGTCAGCTTGGGCGGCAAGCGCATCCTTTTGTTGGGCGCCGGTGGGGCGGTGCGTGGCGTGCTTGAGCCGCTGTTGGCGCAAGGGCCGGCGGCACTGGTGATTGCTAATCGCACGGTGGCTAAAGCCGAGCAACTGGTGCACGAATTTGCCGACCTGGGGCCACTGGCGGCAAGTGGCTTTGACTGGATCGATGCGCCGGTGGACCTGATCATCAACGGCACCTCGGCCAGCCTGGCCGGCGAGCTGCCGCCGATTGCACCGGGCCTGATCGCCCCCGCTCACACGGTTTGCTACGACATGATGTACGCCAAGGAGCCGACCGCCTTCAACCGCTGGGCCAGCGAGCATGGCGCGGCACGCACCCTGGATGGCCTGGGCATGCTGGTGGAACAGGCGGCGGAGGCCTTTTACCTGTGGCGCGGGGTACGCCCGGACACCGCACCGGTGTTGCAGCACCTGCGCGAGTTGCTTGGCTAGCAGCGGCTAGCCGTTGCATTTTCGCTGTCTGCCAGCCCCGATTCAAAGTCGCAGCGGCCGGTGCTCGGGGTGTTATTCGGGGTGATTCCGGCTTTTGGTCTATTCCATCTTTTGGTTGGCTGTTAGGCCAAGGTTGTTGGGCTCAACTGGCGCGTAGTCTGCAACAGAACCGCCATCTGGCTGTCTTGTTTGCCGGCAATACTGCGCCACACCAACAACAAGAGAGCGCCACCAACATGAAAAAACCTGCATTGCTGCTGGCTGGTCTAGCCCTGGCTGTTACCGCCGGCCAGGCCGCCGCCTGGTCCCAGCCGACCCACAAGAACATCGTCAAGGACGCCCTGGCGTTTATGAACTCGCCCTCGGCGACCGAGGAGATGCGTCGGGCCTATCAGTTCTATGTCAGTGCCGCCGGCAGTGAGGCCAAGGCGGGGGAAGTTCTCGGCCAGGCGGCCTATGACGTGGATGACTTCAAGGACACCCGGCTGGGCGGCTGGTGGGTGGGTTACGAACATGCGCCGGTGTGGGGCGCGGCCGCGTCGCTGGTCAACTACACCTCGTACTGGCACTTCATCAACATGGGCCGCCAGGGCGACAGCCACGGCAATGACCACGGTGGTTACGACTACCGCTACCACAAGGTTGACGGCAGCATCAGCGATGTTGACTGGTACGCCATGATCTACCTGTACAACCGTGGGCTGAAAACCTCCGACTACGACAGCACCGAAGCCCACTACCGGCAGGGCAGCCGCTCGAACTGGGACGAGCACTATGGCGACTTCCAGGTGGCGGCCTTCCAGCCGATCGACAACCTGGCCAAATACTGGTTCGACCAGTTCAAGGTCGCACCGTCGCTGCAGACCATCGGCTTTGCCCTGCATGCCACCGGCGACGTGGCGCAGCCGCACCACACCTGGGTCACTTCGGCCAACGGCCATTCCAGTTGGGAAGGTTGGGTCGATGACCATTACGCCAGCGAGCAGTTGAACAACCCGGTGGCGGTGGCCAACCTGATCAGCCAGTACGACGCACGCAAACCGGTGCGCGACCTGCTGACCCAGACCGCACAAGTCTCTTATCAGCACCCCGAGCCGCTGTATGACAACAGCTACAACACCCGGCTGCGGGTGGCCAAGGAGCTGATTCCCGAGTCGATTGCGCTGACCGCGACGGTGCTCACCAAGGGCGCCAATCACTTCTACGGCCAGGGCGGGCTGTAACGTGCGCACGCCATGGCGGCGCACCACCTGCCGTGGATTACTGGCGCTCTGGCTGGCGGGCGTTGCCCCGCTGGCCAGCGCGGCAGCGGATCTGCGCATCAACGACGTATTGCTGCCGGGCAAGAGCATCGGCCTGCTGGAGCAGGCCCTGACCCGGATCAAGTTCAACACCGACAAGGCCACCTTGCGCCAGGGCCTGGTGGAAAATCACCTGCTTGCCCGTGTGGTCGAGGCCGAGTTGAGCCAGGCCAACCGTCAGGATCTGGATGCCTTGGTGGACGCCGAGGCGGCCAACCTGATCGAGCAGGTCTATGGCCACAAACTGCAGCACGACATCGTGCCTTTTCTGCGTGAGCCGCAAGCCCTGAGCAGTGCCCGCTTGCGTGAAGTGCTGGCCCCCAAGACCCAGGGCGTGGTGCTCAACAGCCTGTGGCTAAGCGAGACGCAGCAGGCCGCAGCGGCCCAGGTCGAGCTGATCAGTTGGCAGTTTCCCGGCCAGCCGCGTCGGCGTCTGGATTTGCTGAGCGTGTACCAGGGCACCAGCGTGCAGGGCCAGGTCGAGCTGCAACAGGGCAATCTGAGCTTTATGGCGCAGTTGGTTCGTGAGCAGGCGCAGCGCGACTACCTCTGGTATCAACTGGGCCAACAAGGGTTTAGCGCCGCCGAGCAGCAGGGGGTGCGTCAGTTGGTGCGCGACAAGCTGGTGCGCCACAAGTATCTGCACCAGATCGGGCTGTACAGCGACTTCCACCACGAGACCGAGAGCCTCAAGCAGTTGGCCCGCCAGGTCAGCGACGCGCAGGCCGATGCTTACTACCAGCGCCATCTGGCCGAGTATCGCAATGTCGCCCAGGTACAGGCCGCGCATATCCGCCTTGCTGATCAAGCCACGGCCGACCGGGTGTATGCCGAGCTGCAGCAAGGCCTGGACTTTACCCAGGCGGTGCAGCGCCATTCGCTCAGCGCTGACAAGCAGCAGCCATTGCCGGGTGATCTGGGTTTGATCCGCCATGACGATGGGCAGCTGGATTTTCTGCGCAAGACGGCGCTGATCCAGAAGGCCGATACGGTTTCACAGCCGATGCTGATCGACGGTGCCTTCGAGATCCTGCAGGTGCGCAGCCGCGAAGATCGTCAACTGCCCCTGAGTGATCCGAGCGTGCGCTATGAGGTCAATCAGGCCGTGGCGCGCGAGCAATTGGCCCGCCAGTTCGAGGCGCGTTTGCAGGCCCTGGTGGCGGCGGCCAAGGTCCAGGGATGAAAACCACCTTGAGCTTGGCGCTGTTGGTCTGCGCCCTGACGGTTGGCAGTGCCTTGTGGTGGACGGCCGAGCCGCCGCCAGCCGCCCAGGTGGCCTTGCCGGAGCGCCCTGGTGCGCCGCCACCCCGAGCTATCGTGGCGCCCGTGGCCGCGCCTCGGGGCGATCTGCCGCCAGCCGCCTCCGACCTGAACGTGGCCACACCGCCGGAGGCGGTTGCGAGTTATTCGGTTGCCGAAGCCCAGGCGCTGATGCAGGTCATGGCCGAGCAGGGCGAGCCGCGTCAGCCGACCGCCGGTGGCTTGCGTGCGCGCCCCGCCGCCAGCCCGGCGCAGTTGGCCAATCCTGCCGACTATGCGGCCTTCGAGGAGCAGCAAACCCGCGCCCAGGTGCAGGCCTGGGCCAGTGGCGTGCAGCAGATTCCGTATATCCGCGAGCAGATCGAGCTGGCCGAACAAGGCGGTACGCGCAGCACCCAGGAACTCGATGAAGCCCGTGCCGCCCTTGAGCAATTGCAGCAACTGCAACGCCAACTGCAGCGCGATGCCCCCGAGTTGCTGCCTGCTGCGGCCAATTCTGCAGCACCACCCAGCCGAGGCGGCGGCGAATAGCTGCGCCTTTGGCCATTCCGTATACTGCCGAGCCTGATTCCTTTCTCTTCGCTCGGTGAAGTCTTTCCGTGAAAACTCGTTATCTGTTGCTGGCGCTATTGTTCGCCTGCAGTTCGGCATTGGCCACGACCAAGGCCCCCGCGCAGCAGGAGCTGGCCTCCGGCAGCGCCCTGCTGGTGGATTTGAAAACCAATGAAGTGCTGTACTCCAGCAACCCCGATTACGTGGTGCCGATTGCCTCGGTGACCAAGTTGATGACCGCCATCGTGACCCTGGATGCCAAGCCGGCGATGGAGCAGCAATTGCCCATCGTGATCAAGGACGTCAAGGAGATGCGTGGGGTGTTCTCCCGCGTGCGGGTTGGCAGCGAGCTGAGCCGTCGCGACATGCTGCAACTGACCCTGATGTCTTCGGAAA
>DAITLT010000036.1:0-16291 GCA_036835505.1 Pseudomonas sp. | reverse complement strand
CCGGCGCAAGCAGCTACAAGAGCAGGTCAAGCGCCTGGCCTTCTACGACCCCCTGACCCACCTGCCCAATCGCCGCCTGCTGGAAGACCGCCTCAGCCAGGCAATGTCCGCCAGCCAGCGCAGCAACCGTTACGGTGCCCTGCTGTTTCTCGACCTGGATAACTTCAAACCACTCAACGACCGCCACGGACATGGCGTCGGCGACCTGCTGCTGATCGAGGTCGCCACGCGCCTGAAAACCTGCGTGCGCGAGGCCGATACCGTGGCCCGCTTTGGCGGAGACGAAGTCGTCGTGCTGCTCTGTGACCTGGACACCGACAAAGCCGCCGCCACAACCACGGCAGGCAGCATTGCCGAGAAAATTCGCCAGAGTTTGTCCATGCCCTATTGGCTGGAGGGCGGCATCGAGCATTGCTGCACGGCCAGCATCGGCGCAACCCTGTTCAAGGGCCGCGAGAGCGACGAAAAAACCATCATCAATACCGCCGACGCGGCGATGTACCAGGCCAAAGAAAGCGGCCGCAACAGAACCCACTTTGGGTAATCTTCAAGGGGTCAGGGGATCTCAAGGGGTCAGAGTCGATTTATTGGCTCGCCCCCTCGGCAATGGCGCCGCGCGGCGAACGGCCAGCGCCTCGACCTCAGCGCAAAAACGCTCATTGCCAAGCGCCCAGCCCTTATTGGTTGCATCGCGGAGAGTATCCAGGAACTCGTCAGTTACCGCCTGCTGGAACAACCCCCGGTAAGCGGCCTGACGCAACTCGGCACTGCATCCCAAACTCCGATACACATCATGCTCGGTAACCAGGCAATTCTCCTCACCCAGAGCATTGCATCGATAACTGGACCAGCGATATGCGCCGGGCACCTCAACCATGGTGGCCCGAAACGGGTTCAGCTCGATATATCGACTGCAGGCCAGAAAATAGCGTTGCGCATCAATTACGGTGGCGCGATAGCGTCCCTCCCACAGGGTTCCTGTGCGACCATAGCGGTAATTGAAATACTGCACATAGCGTCGGCCGAGCGACTGCAACGTCTTGCCAATGCTATCTGCCACTAGCGGCGTGGCAAGCAGATGTACATGATTGGTCATCAACACATAAGCATGGATATGCAGGCCATATTGCTCCGCGGCCTGCCTCAACCATTCGAGATAGGCCAAGTAGTCGCAATCAGCCGCAAAAATAGCTTGCCGATTGTTGCCACGCTGAATGATGTGCTGTGGCACGCCAGGTAAGACATAACGAGGAAGACGGGGCATGGATGATCCGCCAAACAGTCGATCGAAGGCTTAAAACTAGCAGACAAATCGACTCTGACCCCCGAGGTTCACCGAGGCTCCATGAATCGCTACGCCATCGTGCAAATCCTGCAAGATAAAATTCCAGAACTGTTGGCTATTTACGCCTTCGGCAGTCGCATACAAGGCACCGCCAACGCCCAGAGTGATCTTGACATGGCTGTATTGGTAGCCGGCTACGCCGAACCACTGAACCTGTGGTCACTGGCAAGCGACTTGGAGGATATAACGGACTGCCCGGTGGACTTGCTCGACTTGCGCGCCGCCTCAACCGTCATGCAGTACCAAATCATCACCACAGGCGAGCGCTGGTGGAGCAAAGACGCTCAGGCTAGCCTGTTTGAGGCTGCCATTCTGAGCGAAAAAACCTCGCTCGACTGCGCCCGCGCCGGACTGCTCAGCGACATTCAACAACAAGGGAAAATCTATGCTCGATGATGTGCTGATCAACAAAGCCGCCACCATCGAACGCTGCGTGGCCAGAGCGCGTGAAGAATATCTGCGTGATCCCGCCAGTTTTGCCACCGACTTCACCCGTCAGGACTCCGCCATCCTCAATATCCAGCGCGCCTGCGAAGCCGCACTGGACATGGGCCAACACCTGATTCGTCGTGAACGCCTGGGCGTACCGCAAAGCGCTCGTGATGTGTTTACCCTACTGGCGCAAAGCCAGCGGCTTGACCCAACACTGGCCGACAGCCTCAAGCGCATGGTCGGCTTTCGCAACATCGCCGTGCATGACTACCAGGCCCTGCAACTGCCCATCATGGTGGCGATTATCGAAAAGCATCTTGAGGTTTTTTTGCACTACAGCCAGACGCTATTACTCCGCGACGCCGAGCAGTAAAGAGGGCCGGGGGTCAGGGGCCGGGGGTCAGAGTCGATTTGTTTTCTGCCCCCCTCCCAAGCGTCGCCAACCATGCCAACCGTCAAGAAACAAATCGACTCTGACCCCAAGGCTCTGACCCCAAGGCTCCATCGAAGGCTTAAAACTAGCAGACAAATCGACTCTGACCCCATTTACCGCTGACCCCATTTACCGTCAAGTAACAAATCGACTCTGACCCCAAGGCTTTACATGAGTTGCTTATTGCGGGTAATCGGTTAAATAGAACAAAAAAGATAAATTCTACAGAATCACTTCAATAGCACCAATGGAGAACGAAGGAGGTTTTTAACCCCCTACCCCATGGACAAGTAGCTTTTCAAACGCAACATCTGGAAATTGCTTTTTATTGACAGCTATTTGCTCCCACAGCAGGGCCTCATACCGCTCACCATAGAAAATTCGCATTTCGTTAAGCAGCCGATGCGCCTCTGCTTCATCTCCTTTTATCATCCTTGCAACCGCCAAACGAATCAGTACTTGAGGATAAGGCAAATAGCCCCTAAACCGCTCAAGTACAGCAACCTCACGCTCCAGGGACGCACTAGCCAGCTCAAAATTGGCAAAAAAGAGCAGATACCCAAAAGGCTCCAGTAGCGGATCGCCCATCACTCGTTCAACAAACGCATACTCTTGAGCGGTCACCGCTTCGCGTAAAAAATATTGCCGATAAGACCATACAAATCGCTCGATCAAGGGAACATAAATCGCAGAGGCAATTACGCAAGCAAGCAACAGTGCGACCGCAAAAATCTTACCCAGCTGCAATCTGAGCACAACTACTGACCCCCCCAAAGCACCGACTAGTAGCATGTGCAACGCTAGAAAATGCATCATCCACAGCGGAAACTCCAATAACCCATAAATTTGCAGCGTCAGCAAAATAAGCAATGGCAACAAGCGACCAAGGTTTGCAGACGCCCGCCAAAAAGCAGCGGCGGCCAAGGCCAGCAAACCCAGCAACCAGACAAGCCCCGCCAACCCAAGCTCCACCACTAGCTGCATCGGCGAGTTATGCGAATGAACAAAAACACCATCAGGGGACGGCATACCCCATTCAAGATGCTTCTGGTAGCTACTCACCGCATAGTTACCTACGCCAACACCACTCCAGAGGTGCTCACGGATCAAGGCAATCGTAACTTTCCATTCATCAAGACGCTGGGTGCTGACGGCGCCGCGCGCCATCACATCGCTCTCGCCCAAGCCAGCACCGCCTACCCACCCAAGCTTGAGCACCACACCATAAAACCACTGATCAAAAACGAAGAACACCGGCTTAAATAACCAGTAAAAAGCAAAGGCACAAGCCATAAACCAAAACCAGCGTCTGACCTCACCCCTCAAGCGCCCAAAAAACAGCAGCGCCATCACGACAGCCCACGCCAGCAGAACAGCCCGACCACCACTGGCAATCAGCCCGGTGACCAGAATAAGCCCTGACACCACACACAACCACAACGGCAAACGTCGCAGATTAAAAATCCAGCCGGCAGCCAATAGCCCCATAAAACTAATAAATGCAAAGAAATTGCTATGCCCAACCAGGCCCGTCATGCGCCCGGTATTAGGTTCCGGCACATAGGCGCGCCAGACATCCCCCAGCAAACCGTAAAAGCGCATAAAACCGCCGACTGCACACAACAAGGCAATGACCAGCAGCGCCTTAGCCAGCCAGTCAGACAAACGCTGACCATCGGCCTGCCAATCGAGCTGATCGCCAATCAACAGAGCCAGCAAACCGACAAACCAAAACACCCCGGCAAACAGCTTATAAGCCACAAAGGGAGCCGGATGAAGCCACGCAGAAAACGCCAACAAACCACCCAGAACGAACCACATAAGCATCCACAGCGATAGCTTTAGCTGTTTCACCCCAACAAACAGCACCGCACCGGCCAGCAGCACGCCCAACGCCACCAACAACTCTTCAATAAAGTTGGCCAGCGGAAACACATGCATCGGCTGACAAAAGCCCAGCCCAACCACCGCCAGCACCAGCAGAAACGCCCGCTGCGCAGAAACAACACTCGACATCGAAGGGAACTCTCTGACAATTTTGGTCACATTCGTCGTGCAAATAAAGCTGCAACAACACCATCCATCAAGGCAGCACATATTGGCAAGCCCTTTGCATTGAGCATGTCAGCTGCTGTAAAGGCAGTAAAGCGTTAGTGAATTCAACTGGAGAGACTCTATGAAAGCTCAATTGCAAAAAGGCTTTACCCTGATCGAACTGATGATCGTGGTCGCGATCATCGGCATCCTGGCCGCCATCGCCCTGCCGGCCTACCAGAACTATATCGGTCGCTCTGAAGCAGCCACTGGCCTGGCAGCCATTGCACCGCTGAAGACAGGCGTTGAAGATGCCTACGCCCAAGGCCTTGCCGGTGCAAGCATCACTGTAGCTCGCCTCGGCTCAGCAGCTACTGCAAGCCCTCTAGGCACAATCTCCGTAAGCACGGCATTTGACGCCGCCGGCGTAGGTGCCCTGAACTTCGCGTTCACCTCATCCGGCCCGAAAACCACTGGCAAATATATTCGCCTGAGCCGCGATGCATCCGGTGCATGGACATGCGGAACTGATCTGACCGCAGACTTCAAGCCACGTAACTGCAACTAATTAGTTAAACGCTTTACCCACAAAGGCGCTCCCAGAGCGCCTTTGTCGTTTACCCTCCTCTTAAAAAACATCATCCCTTTCGCTTCAGCATCTAATTGAGCTATACAGCTTTTCATCAACCCAAAGAAATCAGTCCATCTCATGAATGACAGCCCACCACTCTCCGGCCTGGCCAAACAACTGGTGCTGGCCGAGCTTCTTGACGAAAAGGCCGCCCAGCAAGCACAAAACCAGGCGCAGCGTAACAAGCTCTCGCTGGTCACCTATCTGGTGCAAAACAAGCTGGTAAAAAGTCGCGCACTCACGGAGTTGGCCGCCGATCAATTTGGCGTGGCCTACCTCGACCTCAGCAGCATCGACAAAGAAAGTCAACCGAAAGATCTGGTCAGCGAGAAGCTGATCCGCCAACACCGAGCCCTACCGCTATGGCGCCGCGGCAACAAACTGTTCGTGGCTGTGTCCGATCCGACCAACCACCAAGCGGTTACCGACATTCAGTTTTCCACCGGCCTAACCACCGAGTCCATTCTGGTGGAGGACGACAAGCTCGGCGATGCCATAGATAAGTTCTTCGATAATGCCGCCAGCGGCATGGAGAACCTCGGAGATATCGACCTGGATGGCCTGGATGTCGAAGCCGTTGATAACGACAAGGATGACAAGCCCCAGGGCGAGGGCGCTGACGATGCCCCAGTGGTGCGCTTCGTAAATAAGATGCTACTGGACGCGATTAAAGCGGGCTCATCCGACTTACACTTCGAGCCCTACGAGAAAACCTACAGGGTGCGTTTTCGTACCGACGGCATCTTGAGTGAAATTGCACGCCCACCGATTCAACTGGCGCCACGAATTTCCGCGCGCCTCAAAGTCATGGCCGGCCTGGATATCTCCGAGCGGCGCAAGCCGCAGGACGGGCGGATCAAGATGCGCATTTCCAAGAACAAATCTATCGATTTTCGCGTCAGCACCTGCCCGACATTGTGGGGCGAGAAGATCGTGATGCGAATCCTCGACTCCGCCAGCGCCCAGATGGGCATTGATGCGCTAGGCTATGAAGAGTCGCAAAAAGAGCTGTACCTGTCCGCACTCAAGCAACCTCAGGGCATGATTCTGGTCACCGGCCCCACCGGCTCAGGCAAGACTGTATCGCTATATACCGGCTTGAATATCCTTAATACCGTGGATGTAAACATCTCCACTGCCGAAGACCCGGTAGAAATCAACTTGGAAGGCATCAATCAGGTCAACGTCAACCCCAAGCAGGGCATGGACTTTACCGCCGCGCTGAAATCTTTCCTGCGCCAGGATCCGGACATCATCATGGTAGGCGAGATCCGCGACCTAGATACCGCCTCCATCGCCGTCAAGGCAGCGCAGACCGGTCACATGGTAATGTCCACCTTGCACACCAACAGCGCTGCAGAAACCCTCACGCGCTTGCGCAATATGGGCGTGCCCTCCTTCAACATCGCCACCTCAGTCAACCTGATCATCGCCCAGCGCCTAGCGCGCAAGCTATGCAGCGTGTGCAAGAAGGAAGTGCAGATCCCCCGCGAAGCCCTGCTTGAGGAAGGTTTTCCGGAGGATAAGCTCGGCACCTTCAAGATTTATGGACCTGTAGGCTGCGAAAACTGCAACAACGGCTACAAAGGCCGTGTCGGTATTTATGAAGTGGTTAAAAACACGTCGGCACTGCAACGGATTATTATGGAAGAAGGCAACTCCATCGATATCTCGATTCAGATGCGTAAAGACGGCTTCAATGACCTGCGCACCTCGGCGCTGCTCAAGGCCATGCAAGGCGTCACCAGCCTCGAAGAAGTCAACCGCGTAACCAAGGACTAACCCATGGCCGTTAAAGAAATAAAAACCAGTACGTTCATCTGGGAAGGTACTGATAAAAAAGGCGTAAAGATCAAGGGCGAGTCAACCGGACAAAGTCCAGCACTGGTTAAAGCACAGTTACGCAAACAGGGCATAAACACTACCAAAGTACGCAAAAAATCTGCCTCATTGTTCAGCGCCGGCAAAAAAATCAAGCCAATGGACATTGCCCTGTTTGCCAGGCAAATGGCCACTATGATGAAGGCAGGCGTACCACTACTGCAGTCTTTTGACATTATTGGTGAGGGCTTAGACAACCCCAACATGCGCAAACTGGTCGATGACATCAAACAGCAGGTTGCTGCAGGTAATAGCTTTGCTTCTGCCTTACGTACACGCCCACTTTACTTTGACGATTTATTTTGCAACCTCGTGGATGCTGGCGAGCAATCCGGCGCCTTGGAAAACCTGCTGGACCGAGTAGCCACCTACAAAGAAAAGACGGAAGCACTCAAAGCAAAAATCAAAAAGGCCATGAACTATCCAATCGCTGTAATTGCCGTCGCATTAATTGTTTCATGCATCCTTCTGATCAAGGTTGTACCGCAATTTGAGTCAATATTCTCCGGCTTCGGCGCAGAACTTCCAGCATTTACTCAATTTGTTATTGGAATATCTGAAGGATTACAAACCTGGTGGTATGCATTTATTTTCGGATTTGTAGGCATTGTGTTCTTATTTACCGAAGCAAAAAAACGCTCTGAAGCATTCCGTAACCGACTTGATCAAATAGCGCTAAAGGCGCCCGTTTTTGGCGATATTATTTATAAATCCTCGGTAGCTCGCTTCGCAAGGACGCTAGCGACTACCTTCGCAGCTGGTGTTCCGCTAGTAGAGGCTCTGGATTCTGTTGCCGGAGCAACTGGCAATATCGTCTTTAAGAACGCTGTAGGGAAAGTAAAGCAAGACGTAACATCCGGCATGCAGCTTAACTTCTCCATGCGCTCCACCGGTGTATTCCCGTCAATGGCCGTGCAGATGACTGCTATCGGTGAGGAATCCGGCGCCCTAGACATGATGCTAGACAAGGTTGCAAGCTATTACGAAGCGGAAGTCGACAATGCTGTTGATGGCTTAACCGCACTAATGGAGCCAATCATCATGTCGGTATTAGGAGTACTGGTAGGTGGACTTATTATCGCTATGTACCTGCCTATATTCCAACTTGGCGCCGTGGTCGGATAAATGCTACTTATTTATTTTCTAGAGCAGAACATCCCGACCCTTATTCTCTGCGCACTACTGTTAGGACTCTTAGTTGGAAGCTTCCTCAACGTCGTCGTCTACCGCCTGCCAAAAATGCTCTTACGCGACTGGCAAGCACAGGCCAGAGAAATCCTCAGCCTGCCAGCAGAAGCGGACAAGCAGACCTTCAACCTGATCCTGCCCAACTCCAGCTGCCCGCACTGCGCCCACGAGATCAAGCCGTGGGAGAACATCCCGATCGTCAGTTGGCTGTTTCTACGCGGCAAATGCTCGGCCTGCAAAGCGCCCATTAGCACCCGCTACCCACTGGTAGAGCTGACCTGCGGCCTGCTGTCGGCCTATGTGGCCTGGCATTTCGGCTTTACCTGGCAAACCGGCAGCATGTTGTTGCTGACCTGGGGCCTGCTGGCGATGAGCCTGATTGATGCCGACCACCAGCTGCTGCCGGATGTCTTGGTTTTGCCACTGCTGTGGATTGGCCTGATGGTTAACCAGTTCGGCCTGTTTGCCAGCCCGGCAGATGCGCTCTGGGGTGCCATTGCCGGTTATCTGAGTTTGTGGTCGGTGTACTGGCTGTTCAAACTGGTCACCGGCAAGGAAGGCATGGGCTATGGCGACTTCAAGCTGCTGGCCATGCTCGGCGCCTGGGGTGGCTGGCAGATTTTGCCGCTGACCATTCTGCTCTCGTCTCTGGTGGGCGCCGTGCTTGGGGTGATCATGCTACGCCTGCGCAACGCCGAAACCAGCACCCCCATCCCCTTCGGCCCTTACCTGGCGATTGCCGGCTGGATTGCCCTGCTGTGGGGTGAGCAGATCACCGCCAGTTACCTGCAGATCGCCGGCTTCAAATGAGCAAACCCTGGACCCTAGGCCTGACGGGCGGAATTGGCAGCGGCAAGAGCGCGGTAGCCCAGTGCTTTACCGACCTCGGCGTCAGCCTTATCGACGCCGACCACGCCGCCCGCTGGGTGGTTGAACCGGGACGCCCGGCGCTGGCACAGATCGTCGAACGTTTTGGCGAGCGCGTCTTGCAGGCCGACGGCCAGCTGGATCGCGCCGCCCTGCGTGGCCTGATCTTTCAAGATCCCGCACAGCGGCGCTGGCTGGAAACCTTGCTGCATCCACTGATTGGCCAGGAAATCAGCCACTACTTAGCTCGCGCCCAATCGCCGTATGCGATTCTGGTGTCGCCGCTGCTGATAGAATCCGGCCAGCATCACATCACCCAACGGATACTGGTGATCGATGCGCCGGAGCACCTGCAGATGCAGCGCACCATGCACCGCGACCAGACCTCTGCCGAGCAGGTACAGGCGATCCTCCAGGCCCAGGCCACGCGTGCCGAGCGCCTGCGCCATGCCCATGATGTGCTGGTCAATGACCGTGACTTGCACTGGCTGCAGGGTGAAGTCGAGCGCCTCCATCACTTTTATCTGACCCTGCGCAAAGGCCAGCCATGAAACCCGTTACCACCGTTAAATGCCCCACCTGCGAAGCACCCGTCGAATGGGGCCCACAAAGCCCGAGCCGGCCATTTTGCAGCGAGCGCTGCAAACTGATTGATCTCGGCGCCTGGGCCGCCGAAGCGCACAGCATTCCCGGCGACCCGCTGGAGGACGAACTGTTTTCCGCTGAGCTGCCGCCTCGGCAGCATTGAGCCGCACAAGCCCATGCGCAGAACGCGGGGCATGCTACCCAAGCCCTTGCGCGCAGATTAAGCTGCGCCCATGGATGATTCCGATTACCTGCGCCTGCTGACCCAGCAAGCCGAACAGGCCAACGACTTTCTCTCCAACGCGCGCAAATGGGAACGCGAGCGCTGGGTTTGCCAGCGCCTGCTGCAGGGCTTGAACGTACCCAACCGCCTGGATGAGTTCAGCCGCGCAGCGCAGGAACCGCCCGATGTGCAGTTTCGTGACGCCAACTTCGAGGTATTTTTCGTTCTGGATGAGGGCCGCCGCCTGAATGATGAATGGCGCGCCGAAGCCGAACGCCGACGCGGTGCTTTCAGCCTGAGCCAGTTGGTGCGACGCGAAGTGCGGCCACGGCGCATTGGCGCCGACGAGCTGCTTCAGCGCCTGGCGCCAACCCTGCGCAAGAAGGCGCACAACTACGGCGAGCGCGGGATTGATCTCGGCGAACTCGACCTGCTCGCCTTTGCCAGCCTGAAGCGCTCAAGCCTGGACCTCAACAGTCACTTTCCGCCACCGAGCGAATTCCTGCGCCAAGGCTGGCGCTCACTCTCACTGGTGGGCCCCAACTTTGTTCGCGTGCTGTTTGCCCACGCAGACGCCGCAGACTTCCTGCGCAATAACCTGGGCCGCAGCGTGCTTCTGGATGTAGGTATCAGCCTGTGAGCGACGCCCAACCCTGGCCGAGCGACGTCAGGCAACGCGGCCAGGTGCGCTGGATCGGCGTGCGCCCCAAGGCCGGCGAGGCGATTATCCTGCTGGATGCCGTGGAGGCCCGCCGCGAAGCGGGGCTGACAGGCGATCACGCTCGCCCCGGCGCCGGCAATCCGCGCCAGGTTACCCTGCTGCAATGGGAGCATCTGGCGGTCATCAATGCCTTGCTGGCAAGCCCAGCGGACAAGCCCATCGGCCCCATCGAGCTGCGGCGCAACCTGGCGGTCAGCGGAATCAATCTGTTCAGCCTAAAAGGTCGCTGCTTTCGCATCGGCCAGGCCATCCTGCAAACCACCGGCTGGTGTCATCCATGCGCCAAACTGCAAGCACACCTTGGGCCGGGCAGCCTGCAGGCCCTGCGCGGCCACGCCGGCATCACCGCGCGGGTCGTGCGCGGCGGGATTATTCGTCTACATGACACAGTCGAAGTCGAGCCTGGTTAAATCGCTGATCTAAACTGCGGACAAGTCCGAGCGAGAATCGCCATGTCCAGCCGTCTGAATCCCGAAGACCAGCAGCGTGTATCCGCCTACCTGAGCGCACCGCAGCAGCAGATCGAACGCCAGCCATTTAGACCTTGGCGCCTACTGGCCGCGCTGCTGGCGTTAGTGCTTGGCCTGGGGTTGCTTAGCCGCCTGCTTAGCAGCCTGGCACTCTGAGCCAGCACAGACAGACAAACGTCAAAAGCAAGACAAAAAAAGGCCCCGGTTTTTCAACCGAGGCCTTTTTAATGGTGGGTCGTGTGGGATTCGAACCTACGACCAATTGGTTAAAAGCCAACTGCTCTACCAACTGAGCTAACGACCCAAAAATGGTCGGGGTAAGGGGATTCGAACTCCTGACATCCTGCTCCCAAAGCAGGCGCGCTACCGGACTGCGCTATACCCCGGTGAAAGTTTGGCTCCACGACCTGGACTCGAACCAGGGACCCAGTGATTAACAGTCACTTGCTCTACCAACTGAGCTATCGCGGAACTAATTACTTCCATCTCAGTTACCGTCTGGCGTTTCCGCTTTCCCGTATCTGAGGCGCGCCATTTTACGGATTTGGAAACCCCTGTCAACACCTATTTCTGTAATTAAGACAATGCTTTGCAGGTTAGTGGCCGGCTGCTATATCTTCTCTTTAATTGTGATCACAGCAGGGTGCGAAGGGCGCGAGTCTCTAGCAAGGAACGTCAATGAGTAACCAACCGCCATCTAAACCACCACCCGCACCGTCCACGCTGGCAAACCGTGGCATTCAACCGCGGTTTGGCGAGCTGATGCAGGGCTGCCATAAATTGCTGATGAATCGCCTGGCCGAACACCTCAGCGGGGTTTTCGGCCAGGTCGATGACACCCTGTTTGAGTGCGCGGAAAAAGCCGAAAACAACCAGGTGCAAACGCTGTTCTTCGACAGCATGCGCGACATCCGCAAACAACGGGCGCAGATCGAGCGCGCCTATCACCAGCAAATCGCCCAGAACTTTGCCGACTTTATCGACGGCAAGCTGCAACCACGCGACCTGCCCGCGCAACTGGACGCCGAGCAGCTATCGCTGGTGCAAAATGAGGATTACGAAGAAAGCCTGCTGGTGACCAACATGTCCAGCCGGGTCAAGGCCCGCTGCGCACAAGCCTTGTTTGCCCTCGAGCAGCGCCTGGCACTACTCAACAACGGCAAGAAACTCAGCGAAGACAGCAACCCTTTTGGCCCCCAGGCGATTGCCCAGACGTTTCGCGACGCGCTGACCCCTACGCCATTTCCGCTGCGTATCAAGACCATTCTTTATATGCTCTTCGACCAGCATATGATGCAGAACCTCGACAGCCTCTATGAAGCCCTGAACCAGCGCCTGATTGAGGCCGGGGTGCTGCCCAACCTGAAATACAGCGCCCAGCGCGCCAGCAACCGCCCACGCCCGGCACCCGGCAGCCTAACTGAGGCACCCGCACCAGCCGGAGAAGACCCACTCAACGCCCCACCTGCGAGCCCCCACAGCGCGGGCGTGGCAGCGGCCGGGCAGACGAGCCAAAGCCTGAGCAGCACACCCGCCGCCGACCCGATGCTCGACCCTGGCGACCTCAGCGGGCCACCCTCGGGCGACCCTGGCGTGCTGTTCAGCGGCCTGGCGACGATGTTGAGCGAGCATCGCCAGCACGACATTGATGCGCCCCTGCTGGGTGGCACCCGCAGCATCGCCAGCTTTGCCCCGCGCGGCGCGACCCGCACCTACAGCGCCAACGAGCTGCTCGACGCACTCAATCGTCTGCAACAGCAATCGGCCAACGACCTCAGCCAGCGCCTGCACAAGCCGCAAGCCGTGGAGGGCTTGAAAGCCGATCTGCAACAACAACTGGAAAGCCACAGCAGCCTCCCCGGCCAGCAAAAACTCTCCGACCAGGAAGCCGACGTGATCGACCTGGTGGGCATGCTCTTCGACTTTATCCTCGATGACGACAACCTGCCGGACAACTGCAAGACCGCTCTGTCCCATCTGCACACGCCCTATTTGAAAGTGGCCCTGCAGGACAAGGCCCTGTTCACCCAGCACCACCACCCCGCCCGTCGTCTGCTTAACGCCATGGCCCAGGCTGGCGTGCTGTATGGCGGCGAAGGCGATGAGCGCGGCCTGCTGGCCAAAATGCAGTGGGTTGTGGAGCGGGTCATCCACGGTTTTGCCGGCGACCTGCTGCTATTTGAGAGCTTGCTGGAGGAGTTCAACGAATACGCCGCCACCCTGCAGCACAAGGTCGAATTGCGTGAACGGCGCGCCGTTGAGGCCGCCAAAGGCCGCGACAAGCTGCTCGGCGCCCGCCAGTTGGCCATCGACGTGATAGCCACCGCCCTGAACGAGCGCAGCCCGCCGGCGATTATTCGTAACTTTCTCGAACTGACCTGGGCCGACGTACTGGTCTTCGTCCTCCTGCGCCACGGTGAACGCAGCCAGGAGTGGCAACGCGCCAGCGAGGTTGCCGAGCAACTGGCCTGGAGCGGCACGCCGCTGGACGGCAACGGCCGCGAACGCCTGCAAAACCTGCGCATCGCCCTGCTCGAAGACCTGCGCAAAGGCCTGGAGCTGCTCGGCGGCTACCACGAGGATGGCATTCGCCGCCTGCTGCAGGACATCGTCGCCTGCCAGCATGCCGTCCAGGCCAAGCAGCCACTGATTGCCGCCAGGCTGAATCCGCCCCTGCCCGCCAGCCCCCTGGGCGCCATGCTCGGTGAAGACGCCGAACTGGCCACCAGCGCGCCGCGCGCCAGCGGCCTGTCCGCCCGCGCCCAACTGCTGGTCAAGGAGCTGGAGAGCATCGAGTTTGGCACCTGGTTCGAGATCATCATCAATGGCGAGCCGCGCGAGTTGAAACTGTCATGGTTCAGCCCAACCACCCGCAACTACATGTTCGTCGACCACAGTGGGCAGCGCGTCGCCATCAAACCGCTGACCCTGCTGGCCAGTGAGATGGAACAGGGCCTGGCCCGCATCATTACCCCAGAGCGCGCCGGCCCGCTGGTCGACCGCGCCCTGAATGCCATTTATCGTGTCCTGCAGCGCTTTACCGGGCGCACGGCCGCAGCCACCTAAGGAGCCTCCATGGATGATCGTCGTCAGCACAGCCGCCATCACACCGAGCTGCAGCTGGAAGTCTTCGACTACCACAACGGCGAATGCCTGGGCCGCGTCGTCGACCTGTCGGCCGATGGTTTTATGCTGTTCAGCGAAACGCCGGTAAGCGCCGACTCGGTCTGGGATCTGCGTCTGCGCAGCGCCCAGCCGGTGGAGGGGGTCAGCGAGGTACACCTGGGGGCCGACTGCCTATGGAGTCGTCCAGGCGCCGATGGTCAGCACTGCTGGAGCGGCTTTCATATCATCGACCTGGCCGACGACCAAAGCGCAGCGCTGGACGTGCTCTTGCGCCATCTTTAAGGCCCTGCAACCGTTATAGGTTGCGGCCTATGGCCGGGCGAGGTCTGGGCCGTGGTAATTCCTAGGGTGGCTTAGCGGCGCAGACGCTGGGGACTCGCATCAGCGCACAAGCCCGGCGCCGCCTAACCCACCCGACAAAAGCGCCGCACAACACGTAACTGGCACAGGGCCATCGTTAAGGCCATTGGCCGGCCCTCAAAGCCGGCTTGGCGGACTGTCCGTGTTAGTGCTTGGTCAGCTTATCCAGGTAACCCATGGAAAAGGCCGAGACCACGAAGGTCATGTGAATGATCACGTACCACTTGAGGTATTCCGGCTCAATGCTCTTGGCATCCATAAATACCTTGAGCAGGTGGATCGAGGAGATCGCCACGATCGATGCTGCCACCTTCATCTTCAGCGAGCTGGAGTCCATCTTGCCGAGCCAGCTGAGCTTCTCCTTGCCCTCGTCAATATCCAGTTGGGAGACGAAGTTCTCGTAGCCGGAGATCATCACCATCACCAGCAAGCCGCCGACCAGGGCCATGTCGATCAGCGACAGCAGCACCAGGATCAGATCCGCCTCGGCCATGGAAAATACGCTGGGCAGGATATGGAACACCTCCTGGAAGAACTTCAGGCACAGCGCCAGCAAAGCCAGCGACAGACCGAAATAGATTGGCGCCAACAACCAGCGTGATGCGTACATCGCATTTTCAATAAAACGTTCCATGCTGCCTCGCAGAAGAGTCAAAACCGGCGGCGAGTATACCCAGCCGCCGGCCACCGACATAGGGGCCAGCGCCCTTGAATGGCGCGGCTTATACCCAGCGACAAGTTGTGGATAACCGTTGCCCAGGCCGCTCAGCGGCACATGCCGGACGGCCACCGGCAGACGCGGCGGGCACGCCGGTTCAGGCCTCCGGCTGCCGCTGACGGGCGCCCTGTGGATGGCCACGCTGCTGGTTCAGACGGCGCAACTGGGCCTGCATCTGCAAGCGCCAGATCGGCGGCTGGGCGCATGCTCGATAGCCCTGGGACAATAGATTTTCGGCAATCCCATCGAGCACCTGCTCGGCCACGCAAGGCCCGCAGAATGGGCCTTGTGCGTTAATCAACGAGGGTTGTGCGGCGGCCATGCCGGCGGCGCAGAGCAAGGTCCACAGGCCTTGTTCACCGGCCAGCGGGCGCACCTCGCATTCGATGCGGGTGAT
Source organism: Pseudomonas sp. (assembly GCA_036835505.1). Taxonomy (GTDB): domain Bacteria; phylum Pseudomonadota; class Gammaproteobacteria; order Pseudomonadales; family Pseudomonadaceae; genus Aquipseudomonas. Next base: position 880 of record DAITLT010000036.1, on the reverse strand, counting down.
CATGCCCAGGCAATCACGGGTCAGACAGAGGCTGCGCGACATGGCGGCGACTCCGGCAAGGACGAGTTTTCAGCCTACACCCGCAACGCCCCCGCCGAAAGCCCCAGAGCACCCGCACAAGCTGTGGATAACTCTGTGGATGGACCTTGGAAAAAGCCCTGCAGCCGCTCCGCGCCAACGCCCGCATCCTAAGCTGAAAGCCCGCCAGTTGCGCTCAGCAGGCCTTGGCCGCGAGCTCAGGCACCGTCGCCTTCGGCTGGCGGTTTTTTCACCGTCTTCTTGCGAGTGGGCTTGGCTGCAGCGGCCGGCGGCTCTTCCGGCTCGTCGTCAGCCTGGCCCATTTCGGCGATGGCGCGCAGGCGCTCGACCACCCGCGCATTGACGCTGCCCTCGGGAAACACACCCTTGGCATCCGGCGCACCGGCATCGGCGCCCACCAGCAAGCTTAGGGCTTCGTCCACCTGACGCACGGCATACACGTGGAACTGGCCGGCGCGCACCGCCTGCAGCACGCGCTCGTCGAGCATCAGGGTGGCGACGTTGGAGTGCGGAATGATCGCGCCCTGCTCGCCGGTCAGGCCGCGGGCTTCACAAAGGCGGAAGAAGCCTTCGATCTTCTCGTTGACCCCACCAACCGCCTGCACCTCACCGAACTGGTTGATCGAGCCGGTGATGGCGAAGCACTGCTTCAGCGGCGTGCGCGACAGTGCGGAGATCAGCGTGCAGACCTCACCCAGGGAAGCGCTGTCGCCGTCCACATACCCGTAGGACTGCTCCAGGGCGATACTCGCGGAGATATCCAACGGGTAGTCCTGGGCATAACGGCTGCCCAGGTAGCCGGTGAGGATCATCACGCCCTTGGAGTGGATCGGCTGACCGA
>DAITLT010000035.1:14995-16494 GCA_036835505.1 Pseudomonas sp. | reverse complement strand
TGTTGCGGAGGATGGACTCATGGCTACGTTGATCGGTGTCGTCAGACAAGTAGTAGGCGAGGTTTACGCAGTCGCTGGCGATGGAACGCGCCGACTCCTGACCGAAGGTGATCGTGTATTTGCCGGCGAGCAACTGCTCACCGGCGTGGACGGTTCTGTGGCCGTGGCCCTCGCCGGTGGTGGTGAGTTGACCTTGGGTCGCGACAGCAGCCAACTGCTCGATAGCCAACTGCTGGCCCAGGCACGAGCTGCTGGTGCAAACGATGCGCCGACCGAGGCCGCACCTGCGGCGCCCAGCCAGCAAGAACTCAGCGACGTTGAGCAATTGCAGGCGGCTATTGAGGCCGGTGTCGACCCCACGCAAAACGCTGAAGCCACTGCCGCCGGGCCAGGCGCCGGTGGTGCTGGCGGCGCCGGTGGTGCCGGCGGCGGGCACTCCTTTGTGCTGCTGGGTGAAACGGGTGAAACGGTTGACCCGACTATTGGTTACCCCACAGGTCCCATAGGCTCGGCGCCGGAGTTCCCGGTGGCGGAAGTGGCGGATGTGCCAGACCCGGAAGTTGAAGACTTCACGCCAGGCCTTGAGGTTGAGTATGAGGATGCCGAAGGCCAGGTCGTTGCCGGCCCTGGTGTGGTTGATGAAGACGCCTTGAGCGATGGCAGCAACTCAGGCAGTACGGCCGAGCAAACCGGCGGGCGCATTGTCATCAACTCCCCCGATGGCATTGCGGCCCTGCAGATTCAAGCCTTCAACGGCAGTTTTATTGACGTCACCAACGGCGGCGTGGTGCAGGGGCAATACGGCGTGCTCAGCGTCGACGGGGCGGGTAATTGGATCTATACGCTTAGCGATAACACCCTCGATCACACCAATCCGAATGCCAATGGCGCCGCCGACCAGGTCGGCGAAAGTTTCTCGGTGCGCCTATTTGACCTGGATGGCGATGTATCGCCAACCGTGCAGTTGAATGTGCAGATCAACGACGACAATCCCAATGTCAGTTTTGGCCAGGGTGAGTTCTCTGCGCTGGTTGTGGATGAGACCGGTCTTGGTCTGAGCGGGACAGGTAATTTCGCCGGCGCCTTCCAGGCCAATGTTGGCGCGGATGGCGGTGTCGTGGCTTATGCGCTGGAGATCAACCGCCTCGACAGCGGCCTGCGGGATGTTGCCACGGGTGCGGTCATCGAGTTGCATCTGGTGGGCGGCACGATTCAGGGCTGGGTTGATGGTGATTCCGCCGTAGTGGCGTTCACGGCTGCAGTCGATGCGTCAGGTGATTTGACCCTGACCCAATTGCGGGCTCTGCAGCATGCGGATACGAGCAGCAATGACGAGCCTTTGGCTATCGCCGGTGGCGTCATCCGCTTGGTTGCGGTTGCGACCGATGGCGATGGCGACAGCGCCAGTGCCAATCTGGATTTGGGTGGTCTGTTGGTGTTCCGGGACGACGGCCCATCGGTGGCCGTTGAGGTGAATCAAGAGGGCGTGGCGGCACTGG
>DAITLT010000035.1:0-14895 GCA_036835505.1 Pseudomonas sp. | reverse complement strand
ACGACACCGTCACCAGCGAGGCGCTGGACATTTCCGGGCGGGTCAGCTTCGACGATGACGGCCCGACTTTCATATCTGTCATGGACGCAGTGATCTCCAGTGCAACAGAAATCAGCTTTAACGGCCTATACGACGCCAGCTTTGGAGCCGATGGGCTGGATTTCCTGTCCGTTGCCTTGGGGGCCGGAGGTACCTATGGCGGTGAGGTGGTTACCTTCGAGCAGATTGATAAGGGTGCTGGCGTGAGTCAGGTGGATGTGACCAATGGGTTGAATGAGGTGCTGTTCAGCTTCTATTACACGACGACTACCAATTCCGTTTCCGGCGGCGGTGCTGGCGGTGTGATCTTCGATGCGTTTAGTAGCCTGGCCAATCCCGATAGCAGCGAGTTCTTCACGCTGACAGTCAATCCAGACGGCACCTACACCTTTGACATGATTTCCAATACGGTGATTTCGTCGACGACGGTCAATGGCAATGACTTTTCAGCCGAGGGGCCTTCGGGTTCGAAAGCGACTCCTGATGGTTCGCTCACTGTCTACGCTGGTGATGCTGATCCAGCTATTGAGAACGTTAACGCCTCTAATCTCGGCCTAGGAATAGGGCAGCCAACCATAAGTGAGGGCGAGTGGCTGCTTCTTGACTTCGAGAAACAACAGACTGCGATTAGTTTCAAAATGGTGCAGTGGGGTGGTGGCGGCTCTGTTGTTGTGAGTATGTTGATCGGCGGTGTGCAATTTGATTTCGATCAGTCGGCGCCTGGCATACAAAACCTGCTTTTTGACAAGCCTGGCAGTAATCCAACGATGGCAGTGGTTGTGGATGCCAACCAGGCAGGCGAGTGGACGTATGCCGGCGGTATCTACACCCTGTATGTGGCGAATTCCTTCGATGAAGTCAAAGTAGAGAATGTGGTGACCGATGAGGGGAACGTGAAGTTCGGGGTTAATACCATTACCTACGACCAAGAGGTGCATGTTCAGGATTTGGCGCTTAACTTCAGTCTCTCTGCTACCGACCTGGATGGTGATACAGCGACTCTGGGTGATCAACTTACTGTTGTGATGAATGACCCAGATATAACCTTGTCGGCGTATACCGCTGGGGTAGATGCCGATGATGGTGTCGTGCTGGTTGGTAATGGTGAGAACGATACCTTGATTGGGGGTGACGGTGACGACTTGCTAATCGGTGATATGGGGCACGACACCTATATCTGGCTGCCTGGCGCTACTGGCACCGATACCGTTCAAGGTCTCACTGCCAACTATAACGGCGTTCCTGAGGGTGATCGTCTTGATCTGTCACAGTTACTTGATGGTGAAAATGGCGCAGGCCCTGTTGCCGATCTGTTCAAGTTCCTGGATGTCCAGTTGGTTGGTTCGGATACGGTGATTAATGTCAGTACGACGGGTTTATTCAGCGCTACTGATGGTAATCCGCACCCTGTCACTGATATTGACCAGAGCATAGTGCTAAAAAATACCGATCTGTTTGCCACCTATGGCGCTAACGAGGCTGATGTGATCTCCGGCATGCTCGGCGACGGCACGTTGGAAGTTGACACTGTCTGAAGATAGTTAGCTGATTAGCCCGCTACCCTTATTGGTGGCGGGCTAATGAGAAGATCATCCCCGATGCCCTTTCGCAGGGTGGTTTTATTCAGGAGAATCTGGTCAATCCTGCCAGGGCGCCGGGGCGCCAATCAAGCGGCCCATGGCGCCTTCGATGCCAAGCTCTTTGAGGGTGTCCAGTTCGCCTTGGGTCTCGACCATTTCCGCGATCAGCGGCATGTCGATGCTGTTGGCGGCGCGGTAGAGCGCTTCGATAAAGGTGCGTTTGTCGGCTTCCTGGTCGATGGCGCGGATATAGCTGCCGTCAATTTTCAGGTAGGCGAGGCCGAGGTTGGTGATATTGCTGACCTGGCTGAAGTTGCCGGCAAAGTGTTGCAGGCCGAGTTGGTAACCAGCGGCGTGGACGGCCTGACTCAGTTGTTCCAGTTGTGCAGCCGGAGGCAGGTGGCGTTCATCCAGCTCCAGAGTCAACAAGCCATCGTGGCGGGGATTGTTGCGCAGTATTTGCAGCAGGTTCGCCTGGCTTCCGGCGTCGCGCAGGGTTTGCCCGGAGAGACTCAAGGCCAATGGTTGCGGGAACTGCTTGAGGTGCGCGATGCAGCTTTCGAGCATGGCGATATCCAGCCGCGCCGACCAGCCAAGGCGTTCGACCCAGGGAAGGAACTGGCCAGCGGCCACGGCTTCGCCTTGGGGGGTGATCAGGCGGGCGAGCACTTTTTGATGGAGCAATTGGCCGGTGTCAGAACAGCTGGCCACGGGTTGGAAGAACAGTTTGAGCTTGCTCTGTGCTAGGGCCTGATCAATCCAGCCACGCCAATCTTGGACAGTGCTAGCGCTTTGGCTTGAGTTGTCGTCCATTCGGTCCCAGGTTTTACCGGGCGTGCCTCTTGCTCGGGTCAAGGCCTGGTCGGTGCGCGAGAAAACAGTTTTGGCATCTTCGCCTGGGGTGAAGGAGCCGATGCCGATATAAGCCATCGGCGACATGCCGCTGGCTTTGGCCTCTTCGAGGGCGCTCACCTGTTGGCTCAGCTCGCTGGCCAGTTGGTCGGCGGCTTCGCCTGTTAGGCCAGGTGCTATCAGGGTGAACTCCCCGGCACGGCTGCGCGAGGCGAGCCATTCGGAGCGGTTAGGGTTGTTCAGTTGCTGCTTGAATACCTCGCCGATGGCCTTGATTAGCGCATCGGTTTTCTGGCCGCCGAGTTTCTGGTTGAGCCCGGTGAGGTCGGCCAGGGTCATAAACAGCATGTAGCCTTTGGTATTGTGCTCATCGACCATCAATTGTTCGGCCAGGCGAATATCCAGCAAGCGGCGGTTGGCCAGGCCGGTCAGGTTGTCCTGGTAGGCCTCTACCCGTAGTTTCTCGCTGCGCGAGGCCTCTTCGGCAAACAGGGTTTTAAGCTTTTCGACCATCTGGTTCATCGCCAGCACCACCCGTTTCAATTCAGGGGTGCGTGGGATGTCCGGGGTAGAGAGGAACTCGCGACGGGTAATGGCTTCGGCCTGATGCACCATGTTGTCCAGCGGGCGCAGTTGGGTGCGTAGCAGCCAGCCACCGAGGATGGCGCTGAGCAGGCCGCAAATCAGCAGCCAGGCCAGGCTGCCGAGGGCGCTGTCCCACAGTTTGGCCAGGGCGAACTGCGGGTGGCTGAGCACTTCGACCCGCGCGGCCTGCTCCCAGCCGCGCATGATCAGGGCGTCGCCGCCCTGGGGTTGCAGGTTGACCAGGTTGGCGAACCAGGCCGGCACTGGCTGCTCGCTGCTGCTGGTGGCGGTGCGCTCGACGATCACCTCGCCGTTGTCGATGCGCACCACGCGGATGCTGGTGAAGTAGCCGCTGTCGAACACCGAGCTAACCATCAGCTCGATCATCGCCGGGTCATCGACGTGCGGTGTCATCGACAGCCCCAGGGCGGTGGCGGCGTCCTGGGCGTGGGAGCGCAGTTGGCTGAGCAGTTGCTCGCGTGAGCTTTCCACGCCGGCAATGAAGCTGCCGGTAAAGGCCACCACCAGGAAGAGGCAAATCGCCAGAAAGAGCTGTTTGAGTAGTGACATGACCTTCTCCTAACCTTCGCCGATGGCGAAGCCTTCACTTTTCATTTTTTTCAGCAGGTCCTGCCAGCGTGACAGTTTTTTGCTGTCGCTGGCCCGTTTGCCGCCGGCCGCGCCGGGCAGGTACAGGCCCTCGGCATTGAATGCGTACACCGGCAGCAGGTCTTTACGCTGTGAGGCCGGGCGGATTTCACCGATCAGGTTGTCCAGCACCAGAGGTATGGCGCCGGGGCTGGCGTAGTAGGTGAGCACCATATGGGCCTGGTTGTAGCGCAGAGCCTTGACGTAGGTGATGCGTAGTTTTTCGCTGGGCATGCCCAGGCGGCGCAGGGTGAAATACTTGGCAATCGCGTAGTCCTCACAGTCGCCGGCGCCCTTGACCAGGGCTTCGATCGGTGAGGCCCAGTAATCGTTCTGGCGCCAGTTTTGGCTGTCGTCAACGAAGCGCAGTTGGCGATTGAAGAAGCGGTTGGTGGTCTGCAGCAGTTCGTTGTCGGTTTTGCCCAGGCTGCTGTTGATCAGCTCGTCCCAGGCTTCGATACGGCCCTTGGCCAGGCCGAGGTTGCCGTAGCGCTGCTCGGCGTTGTGCAGGATCAGGCCGAAATCCCAGTTGGCCTGAGTGATGGCCACGCCGGCAAGCAAGCCGGCCAGCAGCAAGCCGCGCAGCCAGAGGGGCTGTGCCGGTTTGCTGGCGTTGCGGCTTGGCAGCTTATCCAACATGGCGGAATACCTGGCTTATCGGCCGGCAGGCTATGGGCGTGGTGGGCGCGCCGGCAAGGTTTTTTGCCGGAGGATATACAGGCTGACCAGTACCGCGCTGGTGAGCATAAAGCCCCGCGCCCAGACCAGCGGCACCAGATAACAGGACAGAGCAATGCTCAACCACATCAAGCTGATAGCGTAGACCTTGCCGCGCAGCGGGATGCCCTGGCCGTCGAGGTAATCCTGAATCCAGGGGCCGAGGCGAGGATGGCCGACCAGCCAGTGATAGAAGCGTGCCGAGCTGCGCATGAAGCAGGCCGCCGCCAGCAGCAAAAACGGTGTGGTTGGCAGCACCGGCAAGAAGATGCCGATGACCCCCAGCAACACACTTAACCAGCCCAGGGTCAGCAGCAGATAACGCACACCGGCATGCTGGTGGAGGCGTAGGCTGCTGCTCATGGCTGGGCGGCGCGGTCAGTGGTGACGCGGTTTGAGCAAGGCCGGCTTCTCATCCGGGGCGTTGCACAGCAGGAACAGGGCGGTGAGCAGTTCGGGGATCTGCTCGACCATGTCGTCGACCAACTTGGCGTCGGCGGCGATGTCGCTGAATTCGGGTTGGTCATCGAACAGGCCGGAGACCACCATGATCGGCAGCAGCAGCTCGCTGACTTCTTCTTCGGCGTTCTCGAACCAGGCTTCTTCGCGCAGGAACACCCCTTCCATAAAGCCGATGCACCAGCCGCGCAGGTCCGACTCGTCCGGCTCGTCGCCGAGGTCGAGGTCGCAAGGGATTTCCGGCTCGTCGTCGCTGGCCAGTTGGCGGGCGATATGGGCCTTGAGCTGGATCAGGGTGGCTTCGATCTCGGCGCGCTCTTGCTCGCTGCGGTAGTGCGGCGGCTCGGAGAACAGGGCGTCGATCCACTCGCGCTCCTCGGGCTGCTCGGTGCAGATCGACAGAGCGGTCAGGTAACCGTGGGCCGCGACGTAGTCCAGGGCCTCGTCGTGCAGCTCATCGGCGTCGAGGAAGGCTTGCAGGCGGGTCAATTGCTCGGCGAAGGACATCGGGGGCTACCTTGAGGGAATAAGCGAAGGAGGATTCTAGTCTACTGCAGCCGTGGGCAAAAGCACCGCCGATGGGCGTGGGCCTTTGTCGCAGCCGGCTCGCGTATAATGCCCGCCTTTCTGGTCGGGCAGGCAGTCATAGGCCCTCGATAAGACCAGAGAATGATTTCGCGAAGGCTTCAGGGATGAGGTTTTCCGCCACGATTTGGAGTTTTTATGCGCGAACAGGCTCAACGCATCCTTAAAGACGTCTTCGGCTATGACCATTTCCGTGGTCGCCAGCAGGCGATTATCGAGCGCGTGGCCGGCGGTGAAGATGCTTTGGTGCTGATGCCCACCGGTGGCGGCAAGTCGCTGTGTTTCCAGGTGCCGGCGCTGCTACGCGACGGCCTGGCGGTGGTGGTGTCGCCCTTGATCGCCTTGATGGATGATCAGGTGGCCACCCTGGATGAGCTGGGGGTGGCCGCGGTCGCCCTGAACTCGACCCTGAGTGCCGAGGCCCAGCGCGAGATCGCCGCGCGCATCCGTCGGGGCGAGATCAAGATGCTCTACCTGGCCCCCGAGCGTCTGGTGCAGCCGCGCATGCTGGATTTTTTGCGTGGCTTGCAGATCGCCCTGTTCGCCATTGATGAGGCCCATTGTGTGTCGCAATGGGGCCATGATTTCCGCCCGGAATACCTGCAGTTGGGCCAACTGGCCGAGCTGTTTCCCCATGTGCCGCGCATCGCCCTGACCGCCACGGCGGACATGCGTACCCGTGAGGAGGTCGTGCAGCGCCTGCATTTGGAGAACGCCGAGCGCTTTCTCGCCAGTTTCGACCGGCCGAACATCTTCTATCGGATCGTGCCCAAGGAGCAGCCGCGCAAGCAGTTGCTGGGTTTTCTCGCCGAGCGCCGTGGTGATGCCGGCATCGTTTATTGCCTGTCGCGCAAGAAGGTCGACGAGGTGGCGGCGTTCCTCAGTGCCCAGGGCTTCCCGGCCTTGCCTTACCACGCCGGCCTGCCCAGCGACCTGCGCGCCTATCACCAGAAGCGCTTCCTCAACGAGGAAGGTCTGATCATGGTCGCCACCATTGCCTTCGGCATGGGTATCGACAAACCCAACGTGCGCTTCGTAGCCCACCTGGACCTGCCCAAGTCCCTGGAAGCCTATTACCAGGAAACCGGCCGCGCCGGCCGTGACGGTTTGCCGGCCGATGCCTGGATGGCCTACGGCCTGCAGGATGTGGTGCAGCTCAAGCAGATGCTCAACAGCTCCGATGGCGATGAGCGGCACAAACGCCTGGAGCAGCACAAGCTGGACGCCATGTTGGCCTTGTGCGAGCAGATCCGCTGTCGCCGTCAGGCGCTGCTGGCCTATTTTGACGAGGAACTGCCCAACCCCTGCGGTCATTGTGACAACTGCGTCGATGGGGTGCAGACCTGGGACGCCACCGAGCCTGCGCGCCAGGCGCTGTCGGCGATCTATCGCAGCGGTCAGCGTTATGGGGTCGGTCATCTGGTCGATCTGTTGCTCGGCCGTGACAACGACAAGGTGCGCAGCCTCGGTCATCAGCACCTGTCGGTCTTTGGGGTCGGCAAGGCCCTGAGCGAGGGCGAGTGGCGCACGCTGTTCCGTCAACTGGTGGCTCGGGGCCTGGCCGATGTCGATCTGGATGGCTACGGCGGTTTGCGCCTGTCCGAGAGCTGCCGGCCGTTGCTGCGCGGCGAAGAGCCGCTACAACTGCGCCGTGAACCGAAAGCGCACAGCAGCGGGGCCGGTAAAGGCGCTGGCAGCAGCGCCAGCCAACTGGTGCGGATTGAGGAGCGCGAGCAGTGGGAAGCCTTGCGCAGCCTGCGCCGCAACCTGGCCCAGGAGCATTCGGTGCCGCCGTATGTGATCTTCCCGGATGCCACCCTGCTGGAAATGTTGCGCAGCAAACCCGGCTCCCTGGCCGAGATGGCTCAGGTCAGTGGGGTCGGCGCGCGCAAACTTGAGCGTTACGGCATGGCCTTTCTTGAGGTGCTGCAAGGCGCTGCCGCGGCGCCGCGGGTGGTTGCCGATTTGCGCCATGAGCTGATCAGTCTGGCCTGTGCCGGCATGACCCCGGCGCAGATCGCCCGGCAACTGAACTGCTCGGAGAAGAACGTCTACAGCTTGCTGGCCGAGGCTATCGCCGCCCAGCAACTGTCCCTGGAGCAGGCCCTGGATCTGCCCGAGGCGCTGCTGGACGAGATTCAGGAGGCCTTCCTCGATGGCGAAGGCGAGCTGCCGGCGGTGGCCAGCCTCACCGCGCAATTTCAGGGGCGCGCCAGCGAGGGCGTCCTGCATTGCGTGCGCGCGGCGTTGCAGGCGGAGTTTGAGATTTAACGGCATCCTTTGCACGCCGCTGCCGCACTGCGCGCCCAGTGATAAGTTCCGCACGATCATCAATTTGACCTTTGCCTGCAGGTTAAATATGTCACTCTCAGGGGCAGTTTATTGGGTCGCGGGTTTGTCGGCGGGGAGTGCAGGGTGGCGCAACATCACCAGTGGTTAGGCGACGTTGGCAACAATGTCTATGCGGATCAGCTCGCCGTGGGCTTTCGCCGTTTGCAGTTCAGCGCGCCGCTGGAGCGCGAGTACCTCGATTTTGTCCGCAGTGACCGTTACGAGCTGCAGCGCACCGCGCTGCCCGGCGCCATTGTGTTGTGGCTGGGCTTTACCCTGGTCGATCAATTGCTGATCGACTCGGCCGAGCGGGGCTGGATGTTGGCGGTGCGCGGCCTGGTGTTGGGTTTTTTGCTGCTGTGCGGTTTCCTGCTGATCCAGCGGCGCTACACCCGCCTGCTCAATCCGCTGACCATCGCCTGCATTGCCGTGCTCGGTGTCGGCGCCGCGGCCGTTGTTGGTATCGCCCACAGTGTCGATCCCAGCTACCCCTACGAGGGCTTGTTGCTGGTGTGCATGGCCGGCTACTTTGTTGCCGGCTTGCGCCTGGCCGAGGCCCTGATCAGCCCGGCCTTGATGCTCTGCAGCTATTTGCTGTTCGAGTTGCTGGTGGGCATCCCGACGGCACGGCTATTCAATAATCTGCTGTTTCTGCTGTTCGGTAATCTGATCGGCATCATCGGTTGCTACCTGCTGGAGTACAAATCCCGCGAGCATTTTCTGGTCAGCCGCCTGATGCGCGTACTGGCCGATCACGACAGCCTGACCGGCCTGCACAACCGGCGCAGTTTCAATCGCCAACTGGAGCGCTTGTGGCGCCTGGCGCAGCGCAACGAACTGAATCTGGCGCTGCTGATTTGCGACATCGACCACTTCAAGGCCTACAACGACCACTACGGCCACCAGGCCGGCGACTATGTGTTACAGCGGGTCGGTCAGTTGTTGGCCCAGGTTGGCCGACGGCCGCTGGACATGGCGGTGCGCCTGGGCGGTGAGGAGTTTGCCGTGTTGCTCTATGACATCACCCCGGCTGAGGCGCAGCAGCGCGCGGAAAGTCTGCGGGCGGCCCTCGAAGGCCTACAGATCGTCCATCAGGCATCGCTGACCGCGCCGCTGGTGACCCTCTCGGTAGGCGTGGCCTGCCTGCAGCCGGCGCCGGGTGGCGCGCCGACCCAGCTCTATGAGCGCGCCGATCGGGCCTTGTATGTGGCCAAGGGCGCCGGGCGCAATCAGGTGGCGATGGCGGCCGTGGAGTGAGTTTTGGCCTGTTTGGTCCCAGGCTTTGGCGCGATGGGTGACTGGCTTGGTAGTGTCGCAGTGCTAGCATCGCTGCCATTGTCACTCCGAGCGGCGCCCCATGGATCAGCTGATCAAGGCCGATGGCCAACCTCATTACGGCCAGTTTGCCGCTGCGCCGACGCGGGTCAATTACCGTGATTTTGACTTTCGCTCGCCCATGGGACGCCCCCTGGGGCGCCTGGCGAAATGGCGCCGGTTTCATCAGTTTCAATACTTTGGCCTGCTCAGCGACGAGTTGATTGGCGGCTGCGCCCTGGCCAATCTGAGCCTGGCCGGGATCGGCTTCGTCTATCTGTTCCATCCGGCATCCGGGCGGATGATCGAGCGCCAGTTCAAATTGCCCCTGGGCTTTGGTAGCCAGTTTTCCCAGCAGCCGAATGACGGTGTTTGCGAACTGCGCTGGGGGGATAACCGCCTGCGCCTGGAAAATCACCCAGAGCCGCTGGAGAAAAGCCTGCTGGTGGAACTGGACGACGGCACGCGGATCGAGGCGCGCTTCTCCGAGGTTGAGCCGGCGTTCCAGCCCATGTGTCTGTGTACGCCAACGGCCGTCAATGGCTGGGTCTATGCGCAAAAGGTGGCCGGGGTGCGCTGCCATGGCACGGTACGCAGCGCCCTGGGCGATTTCGACCTGCAGGCAATCAACGCCTTTGCCCACCACGACTGGTCCGCCGGCTATATGCGCCCGGAGACGTTCTGGAATTGGGCTTGTCTGTCCGGCCAGGCCGGAACGCAGCGGGTCGGGTTGAACCTGTCTTGCGGGGTCAATGAAACCAGCTTCACCGAGAACTGCTTCTGGCTGGATGGCGAGTTGCTCAAGGTCGATACCGTGCGCTTCGAGTTTGACCGCCAGCAGCCGCTGCAGCCCTGGCACATCCGCTCCTGCGACGGTCAGGTGGAGCTGCGCTTCGAGGCCCACGGCCTGCATGAAGAGCGCACCAACCTGGGCCTGCTCGCCAGCAACTTCAAACAAATCTTCGGCCGCTTCACGGGGGTGCTGCGCCCCTTCGGCCGCGCTGCGCTGCCGATCGACAACCTCTGGGGGTTTGTCGAAGATCAATATGTGAAGTGGTAAGTGGTTGCTGATGCTTGTTCTTCGGGCATAGGTCATGCTTAGCTGACTAATAATTAGTACAAGCAGGCCCACGAGTTTTCTATGCCGCAGTTCCAGCAGCAGTTCCAGCAACACCGTTTTGCCATGCAATTGGCCCAATTGTCGCGGGCTTGGCGCGCCGAACTGGATCGTCGCCTGGTCGGTCTCGGTCTGTCCCAGGCGCGCTGGTTGGTGCTGCTGCACCTGGCTCGTTTTGAACGCCCGCCAACCCAGCGCGAACTGGCCCGCAGCGTCGGCGTCGAAGGCCCGACCCTGGCCCGCCTGCTCGATGGTCTTGAGGCCCAGGGCCTGGTCAGTCGCCAGGCGGTGGCTGAAGACCGCCGAGCCAAGCAGATCACCCTGAGCGCCAAGGCTCAGCCGTTGATCGAGCAGATCGAAGCAATCTCTACCCAGTTGCGCCATGAGCTGTTTGCCGGCATCGACCCGGCTGACCTGCAGCATTGCCAGCGGGTTCAGGAGCGCATCCTGGCCAACCTGGAAAAATCCTGACGCAAGGCCGCGACTCGCTGGTCAGATAACCGTCTGCTCGGTCATTGATCGCCTATGCTGCAAACGTGCCTGATGGCATTTGCTCGGCCCTGGCTGCCTTGTTGCAAGGGCGCCTGGGCAAGCGGGTCGCATAGGGATCGTTGCCTCCCGACTTTGCACGTTGTTTGCCCCATCCCTGCATCGCCACAAGGAGGCGTTGGCGAGGGCGCCGCATGGCGTGGCGGTGGGGCATTCGCTTGGAGCTCATATGGCGTATGTACGCAAACTGCTGCTGACGCTGGCGTCCGGCTCGGCCCTTTATTCGGGGCTGGTGCCGGCCTTGGGGCTGGGCGGGATTACCCTGCACTCGGCGCTCAATCAGCCCTTGGAAGCCGATATCGAACTGTTGCAAATGGGCGATCTGGGCAGCGCCGATATTCGCGTGCGGCTGGCCTCCGAGGCCGATTTTGCCCGCTCCGGGGTGGAGCGGCTGTTCTTTCTCAATGACCTGCGCTTCACCCCGTTGCTGCGTGGCAATCGGCATTTTATCCGGGTGGTTTCCAGTCGGCCGGTGCAGGAGCCGTATCTGAATTTTGTGATCGAAGTGGCGCGCCCGAACGGTCAATTGCTCCGTGAATACACGCTTCTGCTCGACCCGCCGAGTTCTTCGGCCTACCGGGTCACCGCCGCGCCGCTGCCCGCGCCGGCTCGCACCATGGCCGTGCGCCCTCATGCGCCGGCCCCGACAGCCTTGCCGCCAGCCACCCAGGGGCGGCGTTATCAGGTGCAGCGCGGTGACAGCCTGTGGTTGATCGCCAAGCGCCTGCGTGCGGCGGGCAGTGACTTGTCGCAGCCTGCCTTGATGGATGGTTTGTATGGCTTGAATCCACAGGCTTTCATGGATGGTGATCGGGATCGCTTGAGCCTGGGCGCCAGCCTGCTCTTGCCGGATGCTGTGACTGCGACCGCACCGGCGGTTAGCGCGCTGCCGGCAACTGCAACTCCCCCGGCAGAACGCTCGGCAGAGAGCTCAGCAGAGAGCCCGACCGCGACGCCTGCTGCGCTGGCCGCGGAGCCTGCAGCAATGCCCTCCAGCGCGGCACCTGTTGAGGCTGCGGCGCTGGCCAGCCATGAGCTTCAGCAGCGGGTGGATCAGGAGTTGGCCCAGCGGGCCGCAGAAAACCGTCAGTTGCAGGCCTCGATGCTCGCCCTGCAGGCGCAGTTGCAGGCATTGCAAGCACAAATGCAGGCCAAGGATCAGCAATTGGAGTTGTTGCGCGCCGATCTGGCGCGTGCCGATCAGTTGGCGGCATCAGCCCCGCCCAGCGCTCCGCCGCTGCTTGTCGAGCCGGCGGTCAGTGCCCCGGCGCCTGCCGCAGAGGCCCAGACGCTGGGCTGGCATTGGCCGGCAGGTGGCCTGAGCGTACTGCTTGGTGGGCTGCTGGGGGGGCTCTGGTGGTGGCGTCGCCGTCATCCAGTGCCGGCCCCGCGCACCTTTGCCGGCGCGCCGCCTCGCGTGCCGAGCAGCGATGCGCTGGTCGTCGCACCTGTCGCACCTGTTGCGGCTGCCGCTAGCCTGACCAGCAGCGCGCCGGCAGAGGCGGCCTTGCCGACCCCGCGTGCGCCGGTAAGCGCTGCGGATGCGTTGGAGGGGGCGAATATCTACATCGCTTATGGCCGTTTTGGCGAGGCCTTGCTGGTTTTGCGTCAGGCCATTGCCCAGGACCCGCAGCGCACTGACTTGCGCCTGCGTCTGCTGAGCGTGCTGGGTGAGTTGGGCGATGGCGCGGGGTTCAATCAGGAGGAAGCACTCTTGCGTGCTCAGGGCGTGGAGCCTGCACAACTGGATCATTTGCGCGCCCGTTATGCCAGCCGCCTGTTGTTGGCTGCGCACACGCTAGCGCCTGAGCCGCTGGACGATGCCCATGGCCACGCGGATGAGCTGCCAGCCCCCGTTGCCAGCACGCCGGCTGCCCTGGATGAATTTCAGTTGAACCTCGATGACCTGGCCCTGGACACCGACTGGGACCTGCTCAGCCCGTTCAAGACCGCAGCGTCCACGCGGGCGCGCCCTGCAGATCTGGCGGCGGTTGCCAATGATCCAGCCTTCCGCTCGGACTTGCGCCAGTTGCCGGAGGTCAGCGAGCTCTCGGCCGAGCAGGGGGCTGACAGTGCCTTTGCCGATTGGCCGGCGGCGAGTGCGAAGGAGGATTTGCTTCTCGACGAGGCGTTTATTGATGCCTTCTCCCGCGAGCCGCTGAAGCGCAGCGCCGCACCAGAGCTGGGTGATTTTCAACACCTGGCCAGTAACCGGCAGAATCTGGTCAAGCTGAATAAGGCCCTGGCCTATATCGAACAGGGCAATCTGGCCTGTGCGTGCGACATCCTCAACGAGGTGATTATCGAGGGTGACGACGAGCAGAAGCTCGAGGCTCGGGCGCTGCTCGCACGTATTGCCTGAACCACGGAGTGTTAGCGCAACGCCGCAACCATCGTGTTGCGGCGTCAGGCTCGCTACTATCGGCGGCTAGGGTCTGTTGACGCTTTATCGCGAACCGCGTTGCCGCGAGAAATGGTCCCCGGTTAGGCGCAGGACGCAGATAATGGTCATCCCCTTGTCGAGAGCATGCAGATGAACACGTCCAAAGCCGAAGTGGTGATCAGTTACTGCACCCAATGTCAGTGGTTATTGCGCGCGGCCTGGCTGGCCCAGGAGCTGCTCAGCAGCTTCAGCGATGACCTGGCGCGGGTCAGTCTGGAACCGGCCACAGGCGGCACCTTTCGCATCACTTGCAACGGCGTGCAAGTCTGGGAGCGCAAGGCCGATGGCGGTTTCCCCGAGGCCAAGGTGCTTAAGCAGCGGGTTCGTGACCTGATCGATCCACAACGCGACCTGGGCCACAACGACCGCTGAGCTTAACCAAGCTCAGCGACGCTCGGGCTGTGTTTGCTCAGGCGTGCCGAGAGCGCTGTGGCCAGCACGATCAACGCGCCACCACAGAGCATGCGCAGGCTCGGTTGCTCGTGGAACAACCACCAGGCGAAGGCGATGCCGTAGACCGGCTCCAGGGCAAACACCACTGAGGCGCTGCGGGCGTTGAGCACGCGCAGGCTGGCGACGAACAGGCTGTGCGCCAGGGCCGTACAGAGCACGCCGAGCAGGGCGATCCACAACCAATCGAGGGCGCGCACGCCGGGCAGCAGGCCCCAGGCCAGGGGCAGGCTGCACAGCAGGATGCTGATGTTCTGCCACAGCGCCGCCTGGGCCGGGTGCAGGCCGCGGGTGGTGGCACGGTTGCTCACCGACACCAGGGCGAACAACAGGCCCGAGAGCACCGCCCAGGCCAGCCCCAGGGTGGCCTCGCTGGCGAAGTCGAAATGCGGGGTGACCAGCACCAGGCCGGCGCAGACCAGGACAACCACCGCCCACTCGCCCCGGCTGACCCGTTCCTTGAATAGCGCGCCTTCGAGCAGCACGGTAAAGGCCGGAAAGCTGGCAAAGCCGAGTGTGGCCACCGCCACGCCCGCGACCTTTACCGCGAGAAAGAAACTCCACCAGTGGCCGCCGAGCAGCAGGCCCGCCCCGGCCAGCGCCAGGCAGCGCGGCCAGTTGGGCCGTGCTTGGGCTGCACCGCGCGCAGAGAACAAGGCCAGGACGGCGACGGCGAACAGAGCGCGGCCGAAAACGATGACGATCGGGGCGGCCAGGGCCAGTTTGCCGAAGATCCCCGACAGGCCGAACAACAACGCGCCCAGGTGCAGGGCCAGAAGCGCCTTGCCCCGGCTCATGGCCGCGCGCCGCGCAGGGCCGGCAAACCGCCGGCGGGTTGCTGGCCGGGGGCGAACCCTGGGTGGCGTGGGTGCAGGCCAAGGGCCAAGGGCATGACAGGCTCCTAAACAAAGCGGGCAGTCTACACCGCCCAGGCAGCCCGGCGGCTGTCATTGAATTGCCGCCCAATTGTCATGGCCGCTTCATTGCCGTGACCCAGGC
Source organism: Pseudomonas sp. (assembly GCA_036835505.1). Classification (GTDB taxonomy): domain Bacteria; phylum Pseudomonadota; class Gammaproteobacteria; order Pseudomonadales; family Pseudomonadaceae; genus Aquipseudomonas. The sequence goes on along the minus strand of DAITLT010000035.1, from coordinate 227 downwards.
TTGGCCAAACCCCAGCCGGAAGCCGCCGATGACCAGTGCTCAGCTCGCCAGACCGACTCGCAAGCAACGCGTGCGCACCCTCTGGGTGTCGGACGTTCACCTTGGCACCCGTGATTGCCAGGCCGAACACCTGGCGGCGTTTCTCAAGCGCTACCACGCCGACAAAATCTACCTGGTGGGCGACATCATCGACGGCTGGAAGCTGCGCAGCGGCATCTACTGGCCCC
>DAITLT010000034.1:0-16597 GCA_036835505.1 Pseudomonas sp. | reverse complement strand
CAAGAAGGCATCTCCCAGGCCACCCTGTATGCTTGGCGCACCAAGCTCAAAGCAGGAGGCGCAGTGGTGCCCGGAGATAAGAACAACGCCGATGACTGGCCCGCTGAAGCCAAGTTTGCGGCGGTATTGCAGGCCGCTACGTTGAGCGAAATCGAATTCAGTGAGTACTGCCGCAGCAAGGGTTTGTACCCCGAGCAAATCAGCGCCTGGCGCCAAGCCTGCATCACCGGCCAGATGTCCGCCAAAGCACAGCTCAAGGCTGAGCGTGATCAGGCGCGTGCCGACAAGAAACGCATCGCCGAGCTGGAGCGCGAACTGCGTCGTAAAGATAAGGCACTGGCAGAAACCGCCGCGATCTTGGTGCTGCGAAAAAAGATGAATGCCTTCTGGGGAAGCGACAGCGAGGACGTTTGACCTCGCTGCCAGAACGGCAACAACTCGTTGAACGCTTTAACCATGCCGTCGCTTCTGGTGCGCGCAAGGCGATTGCCAGCGCAGAGATCGGGCTGTCGCTGCGCAGCCTGCAACGCTGGGCGCTTACGCCTGTCATACAGGCCGATGTGCGCACCACCACGCTACGGCCACAGCCGCCGAACGCCCTGAGTGAGCAAGAGTGCGGCGCGATCTTGGCGGTCTGCAACAGCACGCCATTCGCCAGCTTGCCGCCCAGCCAGATCGTGCCTAGGCTGGCCGATCAGGGCCGTTACCTGGCCTCGGAGGCGACCTTTTACCGCGTCCTGAAAGCGGCCGGTCAGCAGCACAAACGCGGCCGCAGCCATGCGCCACATAAGCACGCCGCACCGACCACGCACCGCGCAACGACGGCCAATCAGGTGTGGTCGTGGGACATCACCTACCTACCGTCGCCGGTGCGCGGCAAGTACTACTACCTGTATTTGATCGAGGATATTTACAGCCGCAAGGGCGTGGGCTGGGAGGTTTACGAAGAAGAAAATGGCGAGCACGCGTCCGCCCTGATGGAGCGCACCGTGCTGAACGAACGCTGCGTCGGGAAGCCTTTGGTGCTTCACTCGGACAACGGCGCGCCGATGAAGTCGTCGACGTTGCTGAGCAAGTTGTACGATTTAGGCATCACCCCGTCGCGCGGACGGCCACGGGTAAGCAACGACAATCCGTATTCAGAATCGCTGTTTAGAACCCTGAAATACTGCCCGCAATGGCCCAAGGATGGCTTTGCAGATTTAGACGCAGCACGCAGCTGGGTGCGCGATTTTATCCGCTGGTACAACCACGAGCACCGCCACAGCCGGATCCGCTTCGTAACCCCGGCGCAGCGTCATCGCGGCGAGGATCACGAGGTACTGGCCAAGCGTCATGCGCTGTACCAACAAGCTCGTAATCAACACCCGCATCGCTGGTCGGGCGCGACGCGGAATTGGCAGCCCATCGGCGCCGTCACACTCAACCCCGAGAGGGAGCAACCGGCACTAAAAATGGCGGCATAAAAAACACGGTTGACGCGACAACTACCTTGCAAAACGCCGGAGTCGATTTTCCAAGGCCGGCTTACGCCGCCAGATAAATCGACTCTGACCCCTATCTGCTACCAGATAGCGATGCCCTGCTTGAGCTGTTCGCTGGTTAATCCGAGCAGTCCCAGGTGTTGCTCAGCATCTTTGAGCAACAACAGGCCTGTATTTCTTGCGCTTGGACATGAACACTCCTTTAGCTCGACGCGAGCTTACTCGAAAGTGTCCATGCTAACGGAGCAGAACCCACCCGAAGTTGCTTTTGCACCGCAGACACTATTACTACTGAGATCTGTGCCAAGTGCCCGCCAACAAATCACCGACGATATTCTTCTGGACTTGAGCTAAGTATAAATCCTCTGTATGTTTATTTGCGGAGCGTGAGACCATCGACATTAGCGATTGTAGATCATGCATAACACCGTGTGGGTACAGTGTTTGCGCGTTTTTTTTCAGCTTAAAAGACGCGCCCCCCTGATCTCGCAACTTGATCTCATAACCCACCGCAGCATTCACCAGATATACGCTGCCGGTTGCAAACTCAGTGAGCTTGTCATTCTGAATATTCCGCGCATAAATGACATCAACATCAACCACGAAATCTGCTGTCGACTTTGAAGTTGCCATACTGTTCTGCGCCACCAACTCTTGCGAAAGCCCCGACACCAGCCGCTGCCTGACCGCCTCCCTTGACAGAAAATCCTCATGCTGCCCAGAAAGCTCAAGCTCAACCCCTTCGACCCAGTAGGTAGATCCTGCAATCGGGTTGACCGGACTGGCACAGCCATACAAAGCAGAAACCAACAGTAAAATACTCAAATAACGCATACAACCCCCTAGACAAAGGCACACAATTAATTAGCCATAATTTTCAACCACGAGAGAAAAGTGGGCAGATTTATTTAATGGCTCTCAGCAACCGAAAAAATAAATCCGTTCCCTTTTACTCTTTTTCTAAAATAAATATCTCCCCTTTTTCCTTTCTCCCTTTTGCACCACGTTAGTAAGTAAATTGGTAATAGGGGACAGGCCACGATTTAAGCAGAGAGAAAACGTGATCTGCCCCTATTGTTCTGCATCGCCACGAGACGTTACATGATAGAGCGCACCGGCAAATTCAATTCGTAGTGGGCGGGCCAAAGCTTTTATCCATCATCAGTCAATCTGCTAGAAAAGGGGGACAGATCTATTTAATGGCGCTCTCACCAACCGAAAAAATAAATCTGTCCCCTTTTTCTTTAGATAGCATATGCCTTTAGAGTGACACCTGGACTCGGTGAAAGTTCCGTGAGATAACCCATCGAGTTCGGAAGTTTTAGGCCGAATTTTTCAGCGCTTATAAAACCTTTTATTGGCCAGCCACGCTGGCTCATTAGTGTGTTTGATGCAAAGGTTACATCGGAGTCTGACGGGACACTAAAAATTGTAATATTAAAGCCTGGCGATATTGATTTTCCAGTTTCGTCCGTAATCGACTGTCTTTTCAAATGCAAGAACAGCGGATCCGTAGGTGTCATCTTGGGTTCTGAATTGTTGTATGCCATTACCTTTGAATCCCAGGTGTCAGGCAGTGAGAATGAGATTTTTGCTTCGTCGATTTTGATCTCCGAAGCTGGAACAATATTGGCAAATAGAGCTGTAGCGATTGTGAGTCCGAGTAGTATAAGTTTCATTGTTTTCCCTAACGTTTGGTTAAAAACACAAAAGGGGTCAAGTCTTGCCTTTTGCCTTCGCTATTATGCGACTGACACGCGAATAGTGCAGATCAAAATAATCACCTATTTCCTTCATGCTGTAACCGCCACTTGCGTAAGCTGACTTCACAGCATCATCACGGGTGCTGCCCGATTTTTCGTACCAATCCAGCGGCTTGAACATTGGACGCCTTTGCGACAAAGGTATTTCGCTAAGTTCCTGATCGGCCTCTATTTTTGCCTGCATGGCTGAGACAAATTGATCTGATCCTAAATAGATTTGATTTTTTAACTGCTCCCATGGCGAAGGTTGCCCCTTCCCTTCTGCGATAAACAGCTTATAGCTCCTCACAGCCTCAGACAGGTGCAGGCCAAAGGCCGAAAGTATCCAATTAACCGTTAGCCATCGCGGCGCTTCGGAAAAACCCGCCGTAGCGCGATAACTACTCCACGGCCAATCCTGTGCGGCGCGCACCATTCGGGCTCTGACGGGATTCAAGACGATATAACGCGACAGCTCCAACAGATAACTATCCTTTTCAACCAGAATAGACTTGTAACGCCCTTGAAAGACATGACCAACCCGTTTCCGTGCCTGATTGAAACGCTGCGTATAAACACCATTAAGCTGACGCATACCTTGTGCAAGATTCGCATCCGGTGTTTCAATAAGCAGGTGGTAATGATTACTCATCAAACAGTAAGCATGGCAATGCCAGTTGAACCGCTGGCAAACCTCACCTAAAACTGACAAAAATAGCTCTCTATCATGATCCGACAAGTAAATGTCTTCACGTCCATCGCCACGAGACGTTACATGATAGAGCGCACCGGCAAATTCAATTCGTAGTGGACGGGCCAAAGCTTTTATCCATCATCAGTCAATCAGAACAACATCGTCGCAACCAAATATAGTTCATAAAAAGCAAAAGACAAGACCTGACCCCGACCTTTGAGGGAAAGTCGATTGGACAGTTGGACGGGACAACGGGACAACGGGACAACCAATTAACCTAACAAAATATCCTGTGTATCTACAGCTTCCACAGAGCCGTTAGTAACCAGAACCCCCAAACCAAGCTGGGGGTCAAATGTTGCATCAAATATAAAACCAATTTGACGCGCTCCAGCATCAAATGCGGATATCACTTTAATACGCCTCAAAGAAACCAACCCCTGCATATCATCAACTGCACGGACTCTGGGCGCCTTGGCATCAACCTCATCAGCATCAAAGCACTCTCGGTATTCCTCAAGCCTATCGAGGTAATAGCTAAAAACAGCTTCTTCTACCAACGAAGAAATAGAGGCTTTATTTAAATTGAACTCCCGAAACGCAAGCCGCTGAGTTTCAGAGATCGGAGCAGCATCAAAAGTCTGAACAACAAGTTCCACCTCAAAGCGACTTCCAAAAAACACTATTTCACATAGCCCTGTCCAAGCCCCATCAAAATGCAACTCACCAAAATCTCTATCTGAGACAACATTCATTTCTTAAGCGCCTCCAACAAAGCTTTCTCAGCAACTCCGCCTAGATGACCATACTTTACACCGAAATCCATCGAGCCAACCTTGCCAGTATGAATAAACGAGGGCACCAACTGCATTGTTCGCATGTCCTCAACCTCATGCCAAGTATATTTCTGCTCCCTCATAAATCGAACCACATCTGACTCTTTCACGCCAAGCTTATTGGCCAGAATCTGATTGGCAGCGCGGAAGTTAGTATCTCTATCTCTAGAAATCAGACCAGGAAGCCTAACGTCCTGAAGTGTAATCGGAGAAAAATCCGGATAGCCATTCTTGTATGCAATTCCATTAGGCAATACTTTCTTTAGATCTGGATTATCGAATACAAAATTTGATTCACCTCTGACTCCTGCCCAAGAGCCTCCGTTAATTGGTGTCAATCTAATTCTGTCTTCATACCGGCTGAGTTGAGGTACAAAAGGCCCCATCTCTGCATTGGCTATACCGGTGGCTCCCGCTTCTTTTGCACCATCCTTCACCGGTCTATCAGGCAACGGATACCCGGTCTTCGCATCCGTCTGCCCGCCATCCGAATGATTATTCGACTCTGCCGGACTGCGCTCCTTGACCGTAATCACCTTAGTAACAGTCACATCAGTGGCCTTGCCCACGATCAAGCCGGCGATCAGCCCACCGCCACCAATCCAGAAGTGGTCTTGTTCATCGTCTAGGTCGCGCCACTCAACTCCCTCGGCAATGCGCTTCCCGAGGGAGGTTTGGAACTCGACCATCGCCTGCCCAAACGAGGTATTCCCCAGTGCCTCTCCCGCTGCCAGCAATATCAGGCCTTTTGGACCCTGTGCGGCGGCCAAGACATAGGAAACCGCCTCAGCCTGATCGGGATGGGACTCGATGTACAGATTGATTTCAGAAACACGATTAAGGACGTGTTGCTCAGGCCTTACGGGTACACCTCTATTAATTCCCAGCGGTAGAGGCGTGTCATTAACTACCGTCGGCTCAAGCTGCATCGCGTTTGGATTGAGCGAAATCCCCGCTTCCTTAAGGCCTTTCTCCGCCGCTACAAGCTTCTCAGGGTTCTTCTGATTGGTCTCATTGATAAGTCGAAGCTTCTCCAGCACGCCCTGCTGAAATGCGTCATTGGACAACAAGGCGCGCGCCTCGTCTCGGCTGTATCCACCCTGCTCAATTAAGCCTTCCAAAGCTTGTTGAGCGATTTCTTTGCCTCCCGCCTCTGCGGCACCTGCCGGCAATGGACGTCCGGTGACTTTATCCACCTGAACCAGACTGTAACTCACCAGCTTGGCGGCATCTTCATAGTTGGCAATGGCCTTGTCGTCCCACTGGGTTAACGACTCACCCCAGCCTTGTACCGTAGCAACCGGATGACTCACCGCCTCAATGGACGACTGACTCGCATACAAATCCGTCCGCTCTTCCTCGTCCTTGGTAATTTCATAGGCTTTATCGACATCGCGGTTTAACCCAGCCGTGGAGTCTTGCCCGGTCTGCGCATCGCCGCGCACCACGATTTCGCCCGCGCCCACGGTGGCTCGAACGATTTGCTCGCGGTCTTTGCGGTAGTCGTGGCCGCCGACGCTCCAGCCGTTTGCTCCTTCAGTGCCCTTGCCTTGCTGACTAACGTCTTGCACGGCCACAGTTTTGCCATCGGTGCTTTGTGCTTGGCCGCTGCTGAAGCCGTAGCTACCGCCCACGTTGAGGTAGTAACCGTGCTCCTTGTCCTCTCCCTTAATGTCGCGATAGCCCAGGGTGCCGGTGTCTAACTTGAGGTTGCCGCTGTTCGAGGCGAGCAATGCGCCGTCGAGTTGGGTGTGGTTTTCGGTGCGGATATCCAGCCGATCCTTGGCGGTGATGCTGGTCTGCTCACCTACCCAGTTGGTCTTGCCGGTGGTTTTTCCGTAACCCACGGAGCCACTCAAACTAGGGGCCGGGCCTATGGTGGCGGTGGCACTGAGGTCGAACTCCTTACCCTTGACCTTGCCCGTATCGGGCAGCGATGACACCTTGAGATCGCGCCCCACTCGGCCAATCACCGCATCGCCACGCAGCGTTGCACCAGCGATGGTGGTGTCTTGGCCACTGCTGAACTTCAGCCGATCACCGGCATACAGGTAAGCCTCCTGCTGACGTTCACCTTCGCGTTCCAACTGGCCTTTACCCAAGTTGATGCTGGCATACACGCCTATTCCGCCCGAGCCGGCGGCCAGACCTACCTCACCACCACCGCTGTGACGCTTGGACTCATCGCTGTACTCATTGCTGGCTGCTCGAATGCTCAGGTCGTGGCCGACATTGAGATCGGTATCGCGCACCGCCTTGACTTGAGTGCCGATCAGGGTCAGATCGTTGGTGACCTTAAGGTTTACATCACGCCCGGCCTGTAGCTGGGTTGGCAGTGAGTTACCTTGCGTGTGCGCCTCAGTGGCTTCGCCGTAGCTCGCACCAATACCCACCTTGACGCCACCCGCAGTACCACCATTGATGCCGCCTTGACGGGAGACTTGCTGGCTATCACTGGTCGTACTACCGCGCACGACATCCAGCGTCACGTCCTTACCCGCCAAGCTGATGTCACGCCCAGCGTGTAACTGACTGCCGCTGATGGTTAAGGCGTTGCCCGCCACCGCACTGATATCGCGTCCCGCATCCAAAGTAGAGGCGCGATTACTGAGGGTCTGCTGGCTGCTACTGTTGGTTTGGCTGGTCGGGCCCAGATGAGCAGCAGCGCTTGGCCCCGACGTGAACTGACTGACGGCATCAGCTGCCTTCAAGACGCTGGAACCCTTACTGATGTTGTTATCGCCCTGGCCTGCCCCCTTTACTGCATCCTTAGTGTTGCCATAGTTGTGGCTGACGCTGACGGTAAGACCCGTACGGGTCTTGGTTTGACTTTCCTCTTCAAGCAGTGATTCACGGGCAGCATCTAGGTTGATGTCACGCTCGGCTCGCAAGCTAATATCGCGCTCGGCAGCTATATCAGAGCCGCGCTGATTAATATCGCGCCCCGCCAGTAGGCTCACATCCTGCCCAGCTTGAATTTGGCTGGCAGCCGCAGTTTGTGCGAGCGTGCGCGTGTCTTCCTGCAACTTCTCTTTACCCGCAAACACGGTGACGCCATTACTATCGCTCGACAAGGCGATCCCGGTTTTGCTCTCGCTTTGCCAGGCGGAGTTACTTCGGCTGTTTGCAGCGGCAACAACATTTACGTCACGCCCTGCGTCGAGCAGGACATTGCCCCCGGCACTGACGCCGCTGCCGACGATATTGATGTCTTGCGCAGCCTTGAGCGTGGCATCACGATCCGCCGCTACCTGGCTACCAATACTGGTGCTGCTCTGCGCCTGCTCACCCGCCTTCTGCGCAGACGCAATCGACAACATGCCGCCCGAGGAGGAAAGCCCGGTTTTTTTCTTGTACTCCTGCGTCAGGCTATACGCCGTGTCGTTAGCCGACACCAGGTTGATGTCACCAGACTTGGTGACTAGCCCCGCACGCAGCTCGACATCATTGCCGGCGCTGGCCTGACTGGCGCGCAGACGGATGTCGTTGCCGGCGGCAATGACCACATCGTTGCCCGCATCCAGCTCACTGGCGACTTGCGTAGCATTGGTCTTCAGCTGACTCTTGCCACTTTTGGTGAAACCGCCGAAACCGGATTTGCTTTTCTTCGTGTAAGAGCCGTGCTCCTCGATACCCGATAAGATAGCCACATCGCCAGTCGCACCGACCAGCAGATCATTACCCGCCTTGAGTTGGCTGCCTATCACATTGACGTCGCGGCCACCGTCGATGCTCATACCGCCATCAGCAGCCTGGCTGGTATTAATCGTCAGGTTGTTGCCGGCTTCAATCACCGAAGCAACATTAGTGCTGTCGTAACGCTCGCGTTGCTTGCTTTTGCTGCGACCGAAAGACCCCTTACTCTTCTTCGAGTAGAAGGAGGCACTTTCATCCTTGGCGGAGAGAATATTGATGTCCTGCTCGGCATCCAGCGCAACATCACCTTGCGCCTTGACCTTGCTGGCGACCAGCGTCAGCTCCTGCCCCGCATCGATCGAGATATTCCCACCCGCCTGGACACTGGTGGACTGCTGCACGATTTTGTCGGTGCTACGGGTGACCTTCTTGCTCTTGGAGTAGAAATGGTCTTCGTTGGCGGCAGCGGCCAGGGTGGCGTCACGCCCGGCAGTCAGGCCGATGTCGCGGCGGGCTTCCAGTTGGCTGGCGATGACGCTGAGGTCACGGCCGGCGTTGATGCTCAGGCTGCCGACGGCCGACGGGCTGGTGGTGGTGGTCAGGTCACGGCCGGCCACCACCTCGGCACCCAGCTGGGTGATTTGCTCGCGTTTGTAGCGACTGCCACGGCTTTCACCGTTGCGCAGCTCCACCGAGGCGATGGTGGCGTCGCGGCCGGCGTCTAGGTTCAGGTCGCCACGGCTGTGCAGCACGCCGCCGAGGTTGGCGATGTCGCGGCCGGCGCTGATGTCCAGGCGGTTGCTGGCTTCGATGCGCGCGGCGCTGTCGGCAAAGCTGCGTTCCCAGGTGCGGTTGCCACTGGCAGCTTGATGACGAGTAACGCTGCGTTCATTGAGCACATCGCCGGTCAGGCCGGTGAGGCGCACGTCGCGGCCGCTGATGATGCCGCCTTGGGCGTTGCGAATGCTGTCAGTGGCCAGTAAGTCGAGGCGCTGGCCGGCTTCCATCAAGCCACGGTTGCTGATGTTGGTCGCGCTGGCGCTGAGGTTGTTAGCGGCGCGCAGGGTGCCGGCGTTGTTCAGCTCGGTGCCGGCGATCAGGCTGACATTTTGCCCCTGAATCAGTGCGCCGTTGGGTGCCAGACGGTTTTTGGCTTGGGCCAGGTACAACACCGGGACCAGGACCTTCTCACCGTTGACCAGAGCCTCCTCCAGCCACACCAGATCGTGGGTCAGGGCCGCCACTTGCGCGGCGCTCAGGGTCACGCCAAGCGACAGATTGAGTGCCTGCTTACTGGCGATGGCGTTGTTCATCAGGTAGCGAAACATCGCCTCGTCGCTGGTCAAGCCGTCGAGAAAACGCTGACCGGTGCGGGCGACTACGGCCTCGCGAATCAAGCGTTGCTCGTAAAGGCCGTCGCCCAGGCGCTTCTGGCTGTTGTCGGGAGTAACGCCGAGGCTGCTGAGCAGGTAGTCCGAACTCATAAACTGCTTGAGGTCGGTGAGGGCCGGGTTGGTTTCGATCAGGTATTTGTGGCTGTTGCTCTGTTTGCTGTTGCTGGGCAGGCCCTGTGCATGCTGAACGGCAGTCGCTTGACCGGCGAGTGTTGCGGCGGCCTGTGCGGCCCCAGTGCTGGTGGTGGGCAACGCACCAATTGCCAACTCAAGCCCTTGGGCACCCTGATAGCCGAGCGTCTGCTCGCGCTGGCCCAGGTCAATCTGCCGGCCGCCGATGGTCAGATCAGCCGCGCCGGCAAGCGCCGCACTGGCTACACCATTTTGCGCATTCTGGCCACTGAGGCGGAACAGGCCGTTTTGCCCGCTTGGCAGGCTAAAGCCTGGCAGGGTGACGGGGTTGATCTTTTGTTGGGCGAGGTCGGGAGGGAGTTGGGGGTTGAGGCTGACAATTGTAGTGGATCCAGTACCTTGACTCGCTGTGCTGCCGACCCTGGAAGTTGGTGCTGTTGTTGCGACGCCCGTACGTTCCACACCAGTCATGAGTTTGTTAGTCGCCAAGATAGCGACATTTCCACCTGCCTGAATCATCGCAGGTGCAAACTCACCAGCCCCATTAGTTATGATCACATCTGAAAAATAACCAGCATTTTTTATAGCCGATGGCACCTCAAGCCTTATACCTAACGAGTAACGAGAAGGCGAAAAATTGACCTTCCTCTTATAGCTACTAGCCTGCTGAGAAGACCCAAGCTCAATTCGCATCGTGCCAAAAGACTGATAAAGCTGCCTATCAACAGGCTTCCCACCAGATTCGAAAAGAAGAGGCTTTACCAAAGCCTCCTGGTCCAAGGCGTTCCAAAAATGAATATTCCTATCATAAGCCCTGTCATTATAAGAATTATAATCAACAATTGATTGCCACAATTTTCTCCCAGGCTTTAAATCTATATATCTACGACGAGAGTAACTACCTAGCGCCGACCCAATATTCTCAAATGAATAAGATTTTATGTTAACGTCACCAACCGCAACCACTGAAGAGTTGACATTCGAAAACATCTCACCATCAACTATGAAACTCTGCCCTGCAACAATATTAGACGATGGCGAGTCATCTACTGCATGTGTGGCAAACACCTCTTCCAAAACCAGATGCGATGACTGCTCTCGTTTGCCCACTTTACTTGGCGGCATATAACAACTATAGCAACGCACTCCTATAGCCGAAGATACCAATACAGAACCAACCTCAAATTTATTCTTTCTATTTATGAAAGAGCTCGCCCGAACAACAATATCCGCACCACTTTCAATCGTCGAGGAAATATTCTCGACCGCAGTTGCGCGCCCCAACAGGTCATCCTTGGCTATATCCAAGCCACCCAAGCTATACATATCCGCATATTTGTTGGTGAAATCATTCACCCGCAATGCCATATCGTCACCACTGAAGATCAGCCCATGCTCGTTAAGCAAGGTCGGCGTATACAGATCCAGCGTGCCTGCGCTGCCGAGGGTGCCGTAGTTAGCTAAGTTGGCGGCGTTGACACGCAGATCGGCGGCAGAAGTCAGGCGACCGTAGTTCTTTAGGCTACCGCTGCTGTTGATTTGGCTGTTGCCACCGCCAGTGATGCGGCCGGGTTCGCCCAGCAAGAGGCTGGCGGCGCTGAGGTTGAGCGCGCCAAGGCTGCTGAGGCGGCCATCGCCGCTGTAGCCGCCACTGAGGTTGAGGGTGAAGTTGCCATCGCTGGCCAAAAGGCCGTTGTTGACCCAGGTATTGCCGCTGCCGGTGAAGCTGTGTGCAGCCAGCAACTGGCCCTCGGCGGTTTGGCTGAAGGTGCCGATATTGAGGCTCAGGTGCCCGGCTTGCAGCACGCTGCTGTTGACCCAGCTGGCGGCATTTAGCGTCAGTACGCCGTTGCTGGTGAGGTTACCGCCGGCCTGCATGACGTTGTCGGCAGACAGGCCGAAGTTGCCGTTACCGGTGTGCAAGATGCGCCCTGCGCCGTTGCTCAGGCTGGCCACTTGCAGGTCGAGGTCTTTGCTGGCGCTTTCCAGCACGCCGTAATTGTTGTTTAGGCTGTTGCTGGCGATGTGGGTGCTGCCGCTCTGCCCAAGGGCACGCAGGCTGCCGACCAGGTTATTGATGCTGTTAGCACTGAGGCTGAGGGTGCTGTCGCTTTCGAGGATGCCAAACTGGTTATTCAGCGCACCCGTCAGGGTGAAGTCGATTCGCCCGGCACCCACCTTGCCGCCTTGGCCAAGCTCCGCGCCCTGGTTGAAAAACTGCTGACCAGTGACCTTGAGCAGCGTGCCGGCATACAGACCACCACCTTGGTTGTTGAAGTCGTGGGTGACGATCAGGCTATCGCCCGTCACCGCCGAGAGGTGGCCGTTGTGGTTGTCGATGCCTTGCGCGGCATTCAGCTCCAGCGACTGCGCCTGGGTGGTGCCGGCATGGTTGTTAAACAGCCCGGCTGTCAGCAGTTTGAGCCAGCCGGTGGCGCTGCTGAGGATGCCGCCGTTGCTGTTGTCGAGGCTGCCAGCTTGCAGGTCGAGATTGCCACCTTGGCTACTGAGCTGGCCGTGCTGATTATTCAGCGCGCCAGTGATGCGCAGCTGGCTGTCAGTTGCACTTTGCAGGGTGCCGCCCTGGTTGTTCAGGCTGCCGGCGTTGAGCAGCAATTTGCCCAGTTGGCTGTAGATCAGACCGCTCTGCTGGTTGCTCAGGGCGCCGGTCAGGTTCAGTTGCAGGTCTTGCTGGCTGGCCAGGGTGCCGCCGGCGGAGTTATCCAACTGAGCGGCGGTGAGCGTCAAGGCGTCTTGGCTGAGCAGCTTGCCGTCACGGTTGTCGATGCTGGCGGCCTTGAGGATCAGTGCGCCGCCGCTGGCCACTCGTGCCTTGTTGGCGTTGATCAAAGCCCCCAGCAGGGTCAGTTGCAAACTCCCTTGGCTGATGATGCTGCCAGTGCTGTTGTTCAGGTGACTGCCCTTAAGCAGCACAGTAGCCCCGCTGAGTTCCCCGTCTTGGTTATTCAGTTCGCTGCTTAGGCTATTAAGCTTAAGGTCTTGCTTGGCGGTGATCAGCCCGTGCGCGCTGTTGTTCAATTGCCCGGCGATGTTCAGGTCGAGATCGGCGTCTGTGGAGAGGATGCCATTGGCGTTGTTCAGGCTGGCCGCACTGACCTGCTGCAACCCCTTGCTGACCAGCGCCCCCTGATCGTGGTTATCCAACGCACCACTGAGGTTGACCGTCAGCGCGCCCTGCTTGCTCGACAGGGTGCCACTGGCGGAGTTGTCCAGGCTGCCACCACGGACGTCGAGCCCCTGCCAGCCGGAAAGCAAACCGCTACCGGCGTTGCGCAGATTGGCGGCGTTCAAGCTCAGGGTATCGGCGCTGATGATGCGCCCTTGCTCGCCGTTGTCGATCTTACTGGCCAGCAGGCTGAAGGACTGCTGGCTGGAAATTTCGCCTAGGTCGCGGTTATCCAGCTCCGCCAGACGCTGAATGCTCAACGGGCCATGGGCACTGAGCAAGCCGCCCCGGTTGTCGAAGTTGCCGCCGGTCAAGTCCAGGGTCACGGCCTGCTCGCCAATCAAGCGGCCTTGGCGCTGGACTAACTCGGTGACGCGCAACAGCACATTGCCCTTGGCCGATATTTCACCTTCAAGGCTGGAGTCGAGGCGCTGAGCGCTAATGCTCAAATCGCCGGCGCTGCTGATCAGGCCGGCGGCACTGTTGTCCAGATTGCCGGTCTGCAGGCTCAGGGCTTGTTTACTGCTGACGACCCCGCCCTGGTTATTCAGGTCAGCGGTTTGCGCCGTCAGGGCCGCCTGGCTGATGATCTGACCTTGGCTGTTATTGATGGCACCGCTATGCAGTTGCAGGGTTTTGCCGCTGGAAAGCAGCCCCTTGTCGCTGTTATTTAGCGTGCCACTGTTGACCCTGAGATCACCACTGGCGACCAAGGCACCCTCATTGCGGTTATCCAGCTTGGCGCTTATATCCGCTTGCAAGTCGCCACGAGTGGCGAGGGTGCCACCGCCCGAGTTGTCCACGCTGGCGGCGCTGACAGTCAGGCCATGGGCGCCGGAGAGCGTGCCCTTGAGGTTGTTTTGCAGTGCGTGGGTGATCTGCAGTTGCAGCGCCTCGCCACTGATGATCTTGCCGGCGCTGTTGTTGAGGTTGCCGGTAAGCAGGCTGAAGGCACTGCTGCTTGAAATTTCACCGCCCTGACTGTTGTCGATACTGGCGACGCGACTCAGCAACAGGCTGCCGGGGCTGGCGATCAGGCCGCCGTTGCGGTTAATGAGCTGACCGTTAGCCAAGTCGAGACGGATGGCGCTGCTGCTGACCAGCTCGCCCTTATCGTGTTGATCGAGGCCACTGAGGCTGGCGCTGAGCAAGCCCTGGCTGGAGATCCGTCCCAGCGCGCTGTTATTCAGCTGGGCAGCGTTGATAGTGAGTGTGGCATCACTGCTAATGCGCCCGCCTTGGCGGTTATCCAGGCCGCTGCTGTGCAGCGCGATAGCGCCCTTGGCGCTGAGTACGCCGGCCTGACTGTTGTTTAAATCGGCACTGACCAGCGTCAGCGCACCATCGGTCAGCAGCTTGCCGCCTTGGTTATTCAGCAAGCCAAGGGTGGTGACCTGCAGCGCGCCGGCACTGGAGAGTACACCCAGTTGCTGGTTGTCGAGGCTGGCGGCCGTTACCAGCAGCCCGCCTTCACTGATCAACTGGCCTTGCGCGTGGTTGTCCAGCGAGCCAGTCAACTCGACCCGCAGCGCCTGTTGGCTGCTGAGTAAACCGCCTTGGCTGTTATCCAGGCTAATGCCCTTAAGCGTCAGCCCATCACGCCCAGCCAATACGCCTTTGAGCTGGTTGAATAGACGTTGCACGGTCAACTCAAGGCCTTGATCACCGATGACCTTGCCGGCGCTGTTGCGCAGCTCATTGGCCGTCACTGTCACCTTGGCACGGCTGGAGATTTCCCCGCCTTGGTTGTCTAGGTGCTCGGCGTGCAGCTCGATGCCTTGATTGGCAGCGATTAGGCCGGCGTTGCGGTTATCGATGTTGTTGGCGTGCAGGTTCAGTGCGCCCTGACTGATGAGCGCGCCGCCCTGCTGATTGAGGCTGCCGAGCGTCGCGTGCAGGTCGCCCTTGGCGGCGATTTGCCCGTCATTGCCGTTATCGACAGTGGTGGCCGTCAATTGCATGCGGCCATCACTGGCGACACTACCACCCGCGTTGTTCAGCTGGGTCAACTCAAGCAGCGCCGCAGCCTTACCGCTGACGCTGCCCTGCTGGCGATTATCGAGGCTGCCGCCCTTGATCGTCAGCGCGCCATCGGCGATCACCAGGCCGGATTGGTTATTTAACGTTGCGCCTTGCAGATCCAGCGTGCGCTTGCTGGAAATCAAGCCGCCATGGCTGTTGTCGAGCTGAGCAAACTTCAACTGTTGGGTGCCGTGGCTGATCAGGTTACCCAGATCATGGTTATCCAGCAGACCCGTCACACCCAGCGTCAAACTGCCTTGGCTAAGCAGCGTGCCCTGGCCGCTGTTGTCGAGACTCGCGGCGGCCAGTTCGAGTGTCTTACTGGTTTCAATCCGCCCTTGGCGGTTATCCACCTGAGCGGTGGCGCGCACGTTTAGCTGATCACCGATCAGTTTGCCGTTACGGTTATCCAGGCTGGCAAGCTGCGCGTCGATGACATTCGCCGAGACTTCACCGCCCTGATTATTCAAGCTGCTGGCATTGACGCTCAGCTGTTGCTGGCTGGCCAGCAAACCGCCTTGACTGTTGTCGAGCACGCTTGTCTTGGTGCTCAGACTTTGTAAACCAATCACCCGACCCGATTGATTATTCAGGCTGCCGGTGGTTTCAACAGTGGCGCTGTTCTGGCTGTGCAGCAGGCCATTGTGGCTGTTGTCCACACTGCCTGCCGTGACCTGCAGCGCCCCGCTGGCAAGCACCCGGCCCTGACGGTTATCCAGTTGGCCGGCAGTAACCTGGGTGTTTTGTGCGCTAAGGGTGCCGGCTTGGTTATCCAAGTGCTGGCTGGCCTGCACGCTAAGATCCCGGCCGGCCAGCACGCTGCCGCTGTTGCGCAAGCTCTGACTAACCAGCTTAACGTCGCCACGGCCATTGCGGCTGTTGTCTGCCTCGACGCCGGCTTCGATCAGCCCGCTGTTGCTCAGCTGTGCGGCATTTAGCTCAATGCCTTCACGGGCCGCTAGGCTCTGGCGATTGACCAGCTCGCCGGCAGTTTGCGCATTGATGCTGCCGCCGGCGTAAGTCTTGCCATTCAGCTCGGCACTGGCGGCCTTGAGCTGCAGATTGCCGCTGGCCGCCGTCTGCGCCAGATTAAGGTGGCCATTGGCGTCGATCTGAATATCACCCGCGCTGGCGGCCATATCGCCGGCCAGTTTCACCCCCACCCCTGCCTCGGTGCCGACCAAACGAATGGCCCCGGCATACATGCCGCCCAGCGCCGAGCTGTCGATGGCCAGTTGCGGCTTGTCGCTACTGTTATCGGTTTTGGCGGTGGCGCTGAGGGTGGCGGCATCGACTTGATTGCGGCCGGTGATGACATTCAGCTGATTGGCGTAAATCTCGGCGTTGAGCTTGGCGCTACGGGTGATCAGGTCGAACTGCTCGATATTGCTGGCATTTAACCCAGCGCCTTCGATGGTGATGGCACCGCCATCCACGTCGAAGCGGCTCAGACGGCCATTGTCGATCAGC